>JAWERH010000005.1:0-22032 GCA_032482215.1 Veillonella sp.
TGCTTTAGGATCTGTTACCGTAGACTCCATAGAACGAGCCATATTATCTACACGATCCGTAGTTTGTTTTAAATTAGTCAAAATCGCACGCATATCATTACCTGCATTACCATCTGCATTAAATTGCTGTGCCGCTTGATTTAGCTGTGCAGTTACATCAGCCATATTTTGTGTAATCGCTACTGCATTATCAGCCATTGTCGCTGTAGATTGCAAGGAATGCTTAAGTGCATTTTGCGTTGCAGGATCACCAATAATATTATTGATAGACTGCAACATTTTTTCGGTGCCATCCATTAATTTCTGAGCGCTTTGCATAGCTTTTTCCATAGCATCTGCACCTTCGCCCTTAACGGAATCACCATCTTGTAAATATACTGTAGAATGACCAGGTGAAATTTGGAAGTAAATATAGAATCACTTGGGATTTGTGTTTTTTCATCAAGCTTCATTTTTACTACCACACCATGCGGTGTAATCTCAATATCAGAGACATTACCGATAGCTACACCAGAGTATTTAACTTGATTGCCATTTTTTAGACCATTAACTTGAGCAAAATCACCAGTAATTGTCATTTGCGGCTTAGCCCATATATCAATGCGGCCTACAAACAGTATGCCCGCAATAAATAATGCTATGCCTATTATCGTGAAAGCCCCTACCTTGGCCTCCGTCGTCCACTTCATTATACTTCTCCCATCACAGATACGTTAATTGGTTCTGCTTCACCATGAATAAACTGTTGTACCTTTTTATTTGTAGAATTCTTAAAGTCTATTGTATCAGAAATTTCCACAAATTTCCCCTTATCAAGTAAAGCTATGCGGTCTGCTACATAAAATGCAGATTGCATATCATGCGTTACAACGATAGAAGTACAACCGAGCCGTTGCTGCATTCCCTTAATCAACATACTAATCGTACCTGATGTAATAGGATCTAACCCGGATGAAGGTTCATCATAGAGAATTAAACTCGGATCTAACGCTATGGCACGAGCTAAGCTAACACGCTTCTTCATGCCTCCAGATAATTCGTTAGGCATATAGGATTCATACCCTTTTAAACCGACCCAATCGAGACGTTCTGCTACAATGCGTTTTATTTCATCATCTCCTAAGTCCGTATGCTGACGTAAGCCAAAGGCTACATTTTCACCTACCGACATAGAGTCAAATAATGCAGAGTATTGGAATACCATCCCCATTTTTCTTCGTACTGTATTAAATTCATCTTCAGATAATGTTGTAATATCTGTGCCATCTACTATAATCTGTCCCGATGTAGGACGCTGCAAGCCAATCAATAAGCGAAGTAGTGTACTTTTACCACTACCACTACCACCTAATATGACTAACGTCTCCCCATCATCGATGGTGAGATTAATAGAGTCTAAAATCACACGCGACTCATAGGCAACTACAACATTGCGTAGTTCTATCATAAATCCCTCTAATGTATCTACTAATATAACAAGGTAGATAAAATGTAATTTAATACAAATACTAAAATGATACTAGTTACTACAGAACTAGTTGTGGAGAATCCAACCGCTTCAGCGCCCATTTTAGTTTCCATCCCCTTGTAAGCACCTACCAATGCAATGACAGCACCAAATACGCTAGATTTCAAAAGACCTAGCGTAAAGTCTGAAATGGTAGAAAACATTTGAATAGAATCTAAATAAGTACTTGGCGCCAGACCTTTGATAGCAGTAGCTACAAAGTAACCACCTGCAATACCAATGACTACACCATAAAATGCCAAAATAGGCACCATAATCATACATGCTACTACACGAGGTACCACGAGATAACCAACAGGATCGACAGCCATAACACGTAACGCATCAATTTGTTCAGTTACCTTCATTGTACCAATTTCAGCCGTGATAGCGGCGCCAACACGGCCGGCCAGTACAACCCCTACTAAAATAGGCCCTAACTCACGACCCATAGCAACAGCCATAAGACCACCTACAGTGCTTTGAGCTCCATATGTAATCAATACATCTGTAATCTGCAAAGTCATAACCGCCCCTGCAAATAGTAGCGTTAAGCTAATAATCGGCAATGAATCTACACCCAGGTGAGCCATCTGCTGAAACACATGCCACAGATTAATCATTTTCAGTTGTCTAATTGTGTGCCACACCAATAATGTAGCACTCCCCATCTGTGATAGGCCGTTCATTACAGCTCGTCCTATCGATTCTAGCCAATTCAACAGTTTAGCCCTTTCCCCTTACATTTTCAGCTTATTCAGCTGCATTAGTATCATTTACTTTAGATTCATCCTTTTTATCAGGTGTTTTTTGGTCTTGTTTATCAGATTTTTTCACATCTTGTTTATCAGACTTTTTCACATCTTTTTTACTGGATTTATCCTTTTTGGATTGGTCTTCCAATTCTAATTTATGTTCCATCTTGCTTTGATTTTTAACTTCTTTTACGCGTTTAGCTAATGCTTTATCGCGATCGGCTGGTTTCATAACATGAATTGTAAATTGACCATCACCTTGAACGATGTATTCCGTATCAATAGCAGTTTTTTCTATTTGATTATCATCGTCCTTACTAGAACTCAAATCTTCTTGACCTGTTTTTTTCTTTACATCCCCTGGCATAGGTTTTGATTCCACATCTTTAAGTTTAGCTTTTTTAACAGATTGGGAACCATCTTCATCAACAAGACTAATGCCATCTTCTAAAAACTCTACAACGATTTGATTATTTGTATCAGTCTTTTGAATTTCATCATAAAGTTCATTAAAATCTTTATGAACTTTTAAGCGACGTAAAATTTCATCAGTTAAATTATATTTTTGCTTTTCTAATACATAAGGTAATGGGATTTCACCGCCCCCACGCACCTCTAAGGTATACTTGCCAACAGCTTGATTCTCAGGAACCTTAAAGAAGATTTGTTTAACGACCTTCTCACCGCGGAACGGCTCCAACGTTACATCTACAACGATTGTATCACCAGGGGAAACAATGGTTGAAGATGCAGACGCATCAACAAGCTTAGCTGTTTTCTTAT
Organism: Veillonella sp.; assembly: GCA_032482215.1. Taxonomy (GTDB): domain Bacteria; phylum Bacillota; class Negativicutes; order Veillonellales; family Veillonellaceae; genus Veillonella. The sequence goes on from JAWERH010000005.1 coordinate 3,046, forward strand.
CTTGTGTCACCTCAGTTTCTACAGAGATGTCAGAAATTTCATAATTAATGAATCGGTTATTCATAAGAACGTCGATAACATTATAGAACTCATCAACAGCCTTCTCAGAGATAGAGTCAGAGCTATAGAACATATTAGTTCGCGTCAACGGTTTATGCTCTTTACCTCTTGGTGTGATTGTATAAGAAATGGTAGCCGTACCAGCGCCACTACGATCCAACGTTTTATTCAACATGTTATATAGAGATGTAGCCGCTAAAGTCGGTGTCATCTCACTATCTTCAATAACCTTAACAGAGCTAGTTTTATCACGCCCCATATCAAGGTCTTTCAAATGGAATCGCATAGGGATCCCTGGAGAAATCACACCAGAAACACCTGCAATACCAGCACCTCTATCTTCAGTTACAGAGCCAACTTCCTTGCCCATAGAGCCCAATTTGAAAGCAGCATCATAACTTTTAACTACTGTAAAGATGCTTGCATTATGCATGAAGTAGTTTGAGGAGCCATGTTTTAAGAATGGATGACCAAAGGCAACAATCTTTTCCCCATCTACATAGGTAACAGTACCAATGGCCCCCAGTTTTAGGTCACCATCAACTAGTAATGCTGCTACAGAACCACCGGCTTCTAGAGGTTTAGCAATTTCATCACCACTAGCACTAGCCGTATCATATGTTTCATATTTATATTGTGGCAACTTGGATTTGAAGTAATCCATGGATGCTGCATCAAAGCCATATGCCATAAGTGGTGTGCCAAGAGGAATCAATTGTTTATCATCCCATGGTCTAGATAGGTTCTTCTCATATGGAATATTCCATAATTTCACCATATCTTCAATAGGGGTAATCATACCAATCGTACCATCTGCGAAACCCCAACCATAGGCAACAGCACCAACGAGCTTACCATTTATATATACAGGACTACCACTCATGCCATGAGCGATGCCGCCTGTTTTTTCCATAACAGGACCAGAGAACTTCGCTAAAATAAGATGACCAGATGGTCCCTTATCCTTCATGACACCAAGTACCTTTACATCAAAGGTAGAAATGGTATCTCCTACAATTACAGTTTTTGCAATGCCTTCCATACCTGTAGTTACATCATTGACAGGCATGAAATCAACAGCCTGTGCAGCTGTAAGTGAAGTACAGAAGAAAAGCGCCAGTATCGCTTTTCTATACCGACACCAAGAATGAGAAAACTTCATTCCTTCTCTCCTTTATTTACTTTCTACTGTGACAACGATTTGATCACGAGAAACGTCTGAGCCCACTGTAACATTGACCGCCGTTACAGTACCAGTTACAGTAGATTTAGCAGCAGCCATAGGGCCAGCCAATGTCTCTACAGTTACCAATGTTTGACCTTCTGTTACAGCAGAGCCAACAGAAACTGTAGAAGCAACTTTACCTGTTAATACACTTTGGTATGATACAGGGGCCGCCATTACAGAGCTAACACTTAAAATGCCTAAAGCAGCTAATGCCAACACTACTCTTTTCATAACGATCCCTCCTTTTACAAAATTAGTTATGTATTTATAGTATACTAAATTATTACTAATATTTCAAACAAAATTGTATGCAACGAATTCATTTTATAATTACAATATCCTCATAGGTCGTAGGATTTGAAGTCGCTTTATGAACATATGTATCATTGACTACTAAATCAACACTACCTTGATTCGATAATTCAGCACCATCCACGACGCCTAGTTTGGATAATAGTTGAGCCCCTTCTTGTTGTGTAACCCCTACGGATTGAAGCCCAGCTTTATCAACAGTAAGAACCACCAAATTATGATCTTTAGTAGTTCCTATAAAACTACGAGCTTTATTATGGGTCCCATCAGCACCAACATAGTTACCATTTTTCAAAACCATAGTACCTGCTTGTAAAGCTGCTCCACCAGTGGTATTCACTTGTGCCAACTCCGGTCTATTTTGAATCGTAATCGGTGTGCCCACCTTTAATTTACGTAACGCATCCCTAGATTCTCCATGACCAGATAATACGTATTGGTTTTCTCCAATTTTAGAATTCCCTTTTTGACCACTAACCACCTTGCCATTAGCAACAGTCACTTCGTATCCAAAGTCATTAGTCTTTGTAGATGCCCCATACGCTGATGTATATAGAGTCAAAGCATTTTCTTTACGACTTGTATTAACAGAGGTAATCAGGAATGTATCCTTCTGTGTTTTAGCCTGTAGTAAAGGTCTTTTTTCTTCAATAAAATATCCACGATTTGGTGTATATCGCAAGGTGCCACGGTTAGAAATACGCTCTAAATCAATAGTTCCATCACTTGCTACCGAATAAGGGCGATCAAAACTACTACCTTTTACCTTTGCGCCAATTATAGCAGTATGCGATTGAATCACAGATGATAAGGCTTTTCCTTCTGAAACATGGGCTACTACCATAGGTGAATCATTATCAACAGATAGCGCAAAGGCTTGAATCTTACCTTCTGCTACAGTGTTATTAATCTTACTATACGTAACGGATTTATTTACGTCTTTTGTAGTTTGTTGGGCATAGCTAGAAAATAAATCGACTACAATACGCGATGGCTTTTCCAATGTAAACTCATGGTGTTGTACATCCTTATTAGCTGTCAATGTTACTTGTAAAGCTCCCTTAACAGGTTGCAAGCCAATACCTTTTAAAACACCTGTTTTCGTATTATTTTGAGCTATAGGTCCAGTCAATCCATTTGTCGTACCCCCTAGGTTAAGAGTAAGAGCATGTGTGGACTCATTATAAGATTTCGTCCAAGATACAGGCATTTCAGATACATCTAATACAATTCGACTTGTACCGTCGTGATTAGATACACGTACACCTGTTAAATTTCCAGCTTCAGCATAAGGTATTGTACTGCCTAAAAAGCCTAACACAGCAAAAGTCATATATAAATATCGTTTCATTTACAATTCCTCTATAGCGACAATCCATATTAATAGGTTTATATTCATACATCAATTTTATACAATATACTTTTACTATAGTATACATCATAAAGATGAAAATTTCAAAAAGGATGCACTAAAAAAAGGAGTTACTATCTACAGTTATTCCATTCTACAATGGCCTATCTATAAATAGTAACTTCCTTAAATTCTACATTATTTCAATAAAATATTTTATTGTAATTCATCCAATGTATCACGCAATTGTGACATTTCATCAAGAGCCTTTGCAACCCCTTTGATAACAGCATATCTTGGAGACTCTACCAAATAAGACGCAATACCAACAGAACGTGTAATAACACGATCTAAACCATCGATGAGAGCACCGCCACCTGTCAGAATGATACCATGATCATTAATGGCTGCTACAAGTTCTGGAGGTGTTTTTTCTAAAATCGATTTAATACCTTCTAGAATATTCATCACTTGCGCCTCTAAGGCACGTTGAATTTCTAAGGAATTAACAGCAACCATCTTAGGTAGTCCAGAGCTTGCATCACGTCCTCTAACCTCTATAGTTCGCTCCTTAGCACGACGATCTACAGTACCGACAGAAATCTTAATCTTTTCTGCTGTTAAAGGTCCAATAACAAGTCTCTTCTTACGACGGATGTAACGAATAATAGATTCATTGAAGGAATCTCCCCCAATGCGAAGGGATTCACTTACAACAACACCCGTATCACAAAGAACTGCAATATCCGTAGTACCGCCACCAACATCGACAACCATGGCCCCAACTTGGTCTGCATCATTGAGACCTGTCCCCATAGCTGCCGCCAATGGTTCCTCTATCAAGACAGTCTTCTTGGCCCCAGTTCTAAGCAAAGCTTCTAAAATGGCCCGTTTTTCAACAGGTGTAATCCCAGATGGTACACATACGATAATACGCGTTTTCATCAATCTAGAAGCAGGCACGACTGAACGAATAAAATACTTTAACATAAATTCGGTCATATCATAATCTGCAATAACACCTGCTTGAACTGGGCGAATAACAGATATGCCTTTAGGTGTACGTCCTATCATAGTACGTGCAGCTTCGCCTAAGGCAAGAATATCCCCTGTTTTATCATCTTTCGCAATATAAGCTGGCTCATCTAAGACTAAGCCCTTACCTTTAGCGAAAATAAGAATATTCGCAGTTCCTAAGTCGATGCCCAAGTCAAAGTTTAATGAACGATTTAATCGTCCCATTAAATCGCCCACCTGCTCAGGACGAACTAGGCGCTTCAAGGTCATAGCAGGTGTAGTTTTCGCTATGGCAACAGTTTCACGATTACGACGCTCAACACGGCGCATTTTGGTGACTTTAACCATTGCTTCGCGCATATTGGAAGCCAAATGGCTAGCTTGCTTAGCTACGCCCTCTGAAAGCTTCGTAGACTTGCGTTTCGTCCTTCGTAATGGTTTACGATTAGAACTAGTTTTAGCATTTTCAACCTTTGCAGCACCTAAGTTTTGTTGCTCGTTGTATAAAGCCGGCCCTTTTGAGCGCCGGCTTCGTTTCTTTTTATTCTGTTTTGGCTCTGTACTTTTATTCGTCAACCCGAACAATATCAGCACCTAACCTTTGCAATTTACCTACGAAATCATCATAACCACGATCGATATGATGTAGACGACCAACTTCAGTTCTACCTTCTGCAGTCAACGCAGCACAAACAAGAGCCGCACCTGCACGCAAGTCTGTAGCATTAACTACAGCACCATGCAAGCGTGGCATACCTTCGACAATCGCTTGACGATTGTCGATATCGATATGGGCACCCATTTTGCGAAGTTCCGCAACGTGCATGAAGCGATTTTCAAATACAGTTTCTGTTACAGTACTTGTACCTTCAGCGATTGTAGTAAGCGCCATAAATTGAGCTTGCATATCTGTTGGGAAACCTGGGTATGGTAGTGTTTTAATATCAACAGCTTTAATGCCTTTGCCAGTACTGATAACGCGAATACCATCAATTTCTTCCTCTACAGTAACGCCAGCTTCTTTTAACTTAGCTACTACTGGTTTCAAATGTTCTGGCAATGCATTTTCTACAAATACGTCGCCACCAGCCATAGCAGCGGCAATCAAATATGTACCAGCTTCGATACGGTCTGGAATAACCGTATGAATTGCACCATGTAATTGAGGCACACCTTCAATGCGGATTACATTTGTACCAGCACCGCGAATATTAGCACCCATTGCATTCAAGAATGTTGCTAAATCAACGATTTCAGGTTCTTCCGCAGCATTTTCGATAACAGTTTTACCTTCAGCCATGGAAGCTGCCATAATTACGTTTTCTGTAGCCCCTACACTTGGGAAATCCAAGTAAATTTGAGTGCCTTTAAGACCTTCTGGAGCATGAGCATATACATAATCTTCAGTAATTTCAATTTTAGCACCTAGTGCTTCGAACGCTTTTAGGTGAAGATCGATAGGACGTGCACCAATCGCACAACCACCTGGCATGGAGATTTTAGCCTCCCCTTTGCGCGCTAAAAGTGGCCCCATTACGAGGAAAGATGCACGCATTTTGCGTACAAGCTCATAAGGAGCTTCCGTAGCAGTCAATGTAGACGCATCGAAGATAATTTCATCATCTGCTTTATTACGAGTAATTTTAACCCCCAAAGACTCGATAACTTGGCAAATTGTACCTACATCTTCCAAATTTGGAATTTCAAGTAATTTACTAGGTGTTGATGCTAGCAAAGTACCGGCAATAATAGGGAGTACCGCATTTTTAGCACTACTAACACGTACACGGCCTTCCAACCGGTTGCCACCTTGAATGATTAGCTTTTCCAACAGAATTCCTCCTACACTTTATATCGATCATCTTGTATGAACTACAAGACGTTGTATTTATAACGTCATATACTAAATGTTATTATACTATTTTTCGATATATCTCATCAAGAGACTGTGAGAAAATACTGAGAAAAAAAGCCCCTCATTTGATATGTACCCCCTTTACTGGTTGTCCAGTAAAGGGGGTACATATCAAATGAGGGGCTTAATTATTATTTTGCTTTTAAGGATTTTAGCTTTTCATCCATATGCACTGTATCTAAGAAACGAACAGTACCTGTTTTAGAACGCATTACGATAGTATGTGTACGCGCACCACCTGGGAAGTATTGAATAGCATTCAATAAGTTACCGCGAGTAATAGCAGTAGCCGCAAAGATAACATCATCTGTACGAACTAGATCATCCAATGTAAGTACTTGATTTACATCGGTAATGCCCATTTCATGACAACGACGAATTTCTTCTTCTGTTTCTGGTTTCAAACGCGCTTGCATATCGCCACCTACGCATTTCAAAGCGGCTGCAGCCAATACGCCTTCTGGTGCACCACCAGTACCAACAACCATGTGTACCCCAGAGCCTTCAATACAACATTCCATAGCTGGGTTAACATCACCATCAGAAATTAACATAATACGTGCACCAAGATCACGAGCTTCTTTCATCAAGCCATGATGACGCTCACGATCAAGCATTACAAGTGTAATTTCATCAACATTGCGATTCATTTTTGCAGCTACATTTTTAATATTTTCTGTTAAAGATTTTGTAATATCGATAGCACCTGCACCACGAGGACCAACACAAAGTTTTTCCATGTACATATCTGGCGCATGTAACAAGCCACCTTTTTCAGCAATAGCCATAACTGCAATCGCACCATTTTGGCCTTTTGCAATTAAGTTTGTGCCTTCAATAGGGTCAACTGCAATATCTACTTCTGGGCCACCTGCACCTACATGTTCACCAATGTAAAGCATAGGAGCTTCATCAATTTCGCCTTCGCCAATAACTACAGTACCAGAAATACGGACGGAGTCAAATGCTTGACGCATTGCGTCTACCGCAAGACCATCCGCTGCATCCTTCTGACCGCGACCAAGTAAACGACCACTGCGCAAAGCAGCCGCTTCAACGACACGAGCAAATTCCAAAGATAATGTACGATCCATAATAGGCCTCCTTATAAGTCCTGTGTGTATTGTAATATGACCCTTACATCGAGTCGAATACTTAACTTATTGATTAGCTTGTTTCCAATCTGCCATAAACTTTTCAAGCCCTGCATCTGTTAGTGGATGTTTCATAGCTTGCATAAGCACTTTAAATGGCACAGTTGCAATATGAGCACCAGCTTTTGCACATTGAATGATATGCAATGGTGTTCTCACACTAGCCGCAATAATTTCAGTTTCAATGCCATGAATAGCAAATATATCTGCAATATCTTGAATCAATGTAAGTCCATCCATGCTGATATCATCAATACGGCCAACAAATGGGCTCACATATGTAGCACCTGCACGAGCTGCTAACAAGGCTTGATTGGCAGAGAAGATTAAGGTTACATTAGTTTTAATACCTTCTTTGCTCAAAACCGCAACAGCTTTAAGCCCTTCTGGAGTCATAGGCACTTTAATAACTACATTGGAGCCTAATTTTACTAGATCATGAGCTTCAGCAATCATACCTTCTGCATCAGAAGCAATAACCTCTGCACTTACAGGCCCCTCTACAAGATTTGCAATTTCGGAAATAACTTGTTTTAAGTCGCGTTTAGCTTTCACGATAAGGGATGGATTTGTAGTAACACCATCAATAAACCCAAAAGCATACGCTTCTTTAATCTCATCAAATTCTGCGGTATCAATAAAGAACTTCATCAAATGCCCCCTCTTATTTCGCTGCCTTGATTACCTCTACGCCACCCATGTAAGGTACAAGCACCTTAGGAATCACAACAGAACCATCAGCTTGTTGATAATTTTCCAAGATAGCTGCTACTGTACGTCCTACAGCAAGACCAGAGCCATTTAATGTATGAACGAATTCTGGTTTACCTTTAGGTCCACGACGGAATTTAATATTTGCACGACGAGCTTGGAAATCAGTCATATTAGAACAAGAAGAGATTTCTCTGTACTTGCCTTGAGCTGGCATCCATACTTCTACATCATATGTTTTAGCAGAACCAAAGCCAATATCACCTGTACAAAGTGTAATTACACGGAATGGTAATTCTAATAAGCGCAATACTTCTTCTGCATTGTCAGTTAACTTTTCTAATTCTGCATAAGAATCTTCAGGTTTAGCTAATTTAACCATTTCAACTTTGTTGAATTGATGTTGACGGATAAGACCGCGTGTGTCACGGCCTGCAGAACCTGCTTCAGCACGGAAACATGCAGTAAATGCAGTATAGTATTTTGGCAAATCTTCTTCGTTCAAGATTTCACCACTGTGATAGTTAGTCAATGTAACTTCAGCTGTAGGAATCAAGAAGTATTCTGTATCCTCTACATGGTACATATCTTCAGCAAATTTAGGTAATTGACCAGTACCTGTCAAGGTTTCACGAGTTACCATATATGGCGTCATCATTTCAGTGTAGCCTTGTTTATCTACATGAAGATCAACCATGAAGTTAATGAGAGCACGTTCTAAACGAGCACCCAAACCTTTATATACAGTGAAACGAGCACCGCTCATTTTACCAGCGCGATTGAAATCAAGAATGTCGAGATTTTCACCTAAATCCCAATGAGCTTGTACATCAAAATCAAACTGACGTGGTTCGCCCCATTTACGTTGCTCTACATTTTCATCTTCATCAGCACCAACAGGAACAGATGCATCACACATATTTGGTAACATCAATGCCGCATCACGTAATTTTGCTTCTACATCGCGAATACGATTATCAAGCTCAGCAATTTCATCGCCTACTTTTTTCATTTCTGCGATTTTATCATCCGCATTTTCTTTATTGCGTTTTAATTGGCTAATTTCTTCAGTTACGGAGTTACGAAGAGCTTTTAACTCCTCTACTTTACCGATCAACTGACGACGTTCATCATAAGCGGATACAAAGGTTTCTAAATCGCCTTTCGTATGACGATTATCTAAGTTTTGTTGCACTAAATCAATATTTTCACGGACAAATTTCAAGTCTAACATACTATAAACCTCATCTTCCAACTATGCTACGAACAATATATTCAATACGTTTAAGTATACCATATATTGGTGTATTTATCATTAAATTATAAGCTACCTACTAGATTTCTAATTAATTTTTATACTATTCATCATCATCGTCTTCTAGTAAATAATCTTTCGCCATCCATTTTCGGGTTCCTGTGAAAGAAATGGTTACCCATTTCTCCGTTGGGTTCCCTCCGATTTCTTGGTCAATTTCATTGCGAATTGCATCGATTTCAGCAATTGTCTGATATGGGAAGTTCTTAGGAACTAAAATATCAATTTCAATAATTCGAGTGTTGCCATATACTTGTACGCTGGAAACATAATCCTTGAAATTGTACTTTTCCATAAAGCGATCCATAATTTCCTGCACTTCATTATGCAATGAAGTTGGTGCCCACCCCAACACTTGTTTTACAGATGGGATGATAATGCGGAACGCAGACGGTATCATTTGCACCGCTAATACAACGAGAACAATGGGGTCAATATACGCTGCCCAATCAGCATATTCAGTTTCTTCTAACATGATAGCTACGACGAAACTGATTAAGATAGCTGCTTCTAACAAAGCATCAACATACCAACTTACATTATCAAATTTAATTAAGTTAGACTGCAGACTCTTATTAATACGACGCACATATAAGTAATATATAGTGTCCGCCACTGTAAAGAAGATGGCATAGTAAATAGCTGGTCCAAAATCTACATGCCGTCCCCCCGATATAAGGTCCGTAATGCCACTAGATAAGGCATAAATTACGATTAGCAATATAAAAAAGCCTTCTACGGCAAGTACCAAAGGTTCAAACTGCCAATAGCCAAATTGGAAGCGCTTACTCGTTTCACGGGCTATTAACTTGGCCGTCATGAGCATCATGATTTTAATAACAACATCGACAAAGGAAAATACACCATCTAATAAGACCGCGCTAGATCCTGTAACAATACCCATTATAGTGCCACTTACTGCTACAAGGGCCATTAACCCTACGGATTGCATAAGTAACTTCTGTTCTATAGAGCGTCTTGCCCCTAATATATCCATTAAGTCCCCCACTTTCTTAATTTGTATGTCTTTTTATTATACACCAAGGGTATTGATGCGCAATATGAGGTCAAAATAAAACAGGTAGCTTGCATGCTATACAAACTACCTGCTATGGATACTATGTAAATTCTTTTTTTATTGCCCGCTTTAATACAGGTTAACTATTAACCTTGAGGATTCGGTAATACCTGTCCCGCTACATAGCGTTCAACAATATGTCGGTCATCACCAACATATAACCAACGCTCTAATCGTTCTTCTAAAGTGCGTTCATTAGGATCAAATAGTAATGTATCATCAATGATAAGGGCATCTAGTTCACAACCTTTTTCAAAGCTACCAACCTTACCAAAGAACTTACCGCCTCCCTTTGTAGCCATATAGAAAGCTTCACTTAATGTGAGAGGCGCATAATTTAAATCTACTTCCACCCATTTCATTTTAGATAATCCAATTGCTTCTGTAAGAACCTTCGCCATTGATACAATATGACCGCCTGAGATATCAGAACCCAAGCCAATCGGTATATTCCGTTTCATTAGCTTACGAATCGGTGCAATACCACTTGATAGGTTTACATTAGAATATGGACAATGCGATACCATAGTTTGAGTTTCTGCCATACGATCTATTTCTACATCGCTTAAATGAATGCAATGAGCCATCACTGTAGGTACCTGTCCCATTAAGCGATGTTCATAGTACACATCTGTATAATTTGGTGACTCTGGATGTAATGATGCAACCCAATCAATTTCACCGTGATTTTCGGACAAATGAGATTGAATTGGTACATTATATTCTTCTGCTAATTTCCCTAGTCCACTCATTAGTTCACTTGTACAAGATGGTACAAACCGAGGGGTAATTATAGGTTTTACTAAAGGACCAAATGGAACAGATTTTTCTAACCACTCTTTAGTATCCACTAATGATTGATTCGTTTCTTCAATCAAAAAATCAGGACTATTACGGTCCATATTTACCTTACCTACATAGGCTGATAGTCCTGCTTTTTGTAAAAGCTCCATCAATACTAATGTACTATCTTTATGGATAGTACCAAACAGTATACTTCTAGTAGTCCCATTGCGCCATAAATCCTGCACAAAGGCGCCATATACTAACCGTGCATAATCTGGATCACTAAACTTTGCTTCCTCTGGGAAGGTATACGTTTCAAGCCAAGGTAAGAGTTCCTTATCCATACCTAAACCGCGATTGCAATATTGCGGCGCATGAGCATGTGTGTCTACAAAACCTGGGATGATGAGATGATCACCATAATTCGTAATCGCATGTTCTGCATACGCTGGTGGTATACTTTCACCACAATGAACAACTACACCATCGACGGCAATAACATAGCCGTGTTGAATAGCTACAAATTCTGAAGGACCTGGTGTATATAAAATATTTCCTTTTAGAATAATTGTTGAATGCATATAACCTCCTCGCGTAATTAGATCCCCAAAGTGCTAAGCTCATATAACACGCTAGTTTTTTCTTTAATAGACTATGCTATATGATTCATAGTATATGCTATTTAAATAGCAAAGTGAATGATGAACGCCACAGTCATGATGTACATAATAGGATGAATTTCATGACGACGGCCCGTTGTCAGTTTAATCAATGTATAAGAAATTCTAGTAAATTCCTATAGTCCTTGTATCAAATCGTATGAATTTACATTTTATATTCTTTTTTCAATACATAGCCATAGGCTTGTTTATATTCATTTGATTGTTCAGTAATGTATACACCTTGTATTTCCGGCGCAAAACCAGGCAGTTGATTAATACCTTCTTCTAAGGCTAAGAAATAGTCACACGCAGTCTTGGACCAACGCTCCCCTGGCTGCACACATATTACACCTGGCGGATACGGAAGAGCCCCTTCAAGGGCAATACGTCCTTCCGCTTCGCTTAGCGGTACTAATTCTCCTTTATTTCGTTGGAACTCAAAATTTGCTTCTTGTGGATTCATTACATAGTCAGGGAAGTATTCACCCAAGAATAATCGCTGTTGCAGAAGGCTTACATTTCTAGACTTATAAAAGTCATGCATTTCTTGGCATAACTGACGAATGTGGTAGCCTTTATATTTGTCTATATGACTATAGTAAATCGATGGCAACACCTCTTCCATCGGTACATCGCGATCTATGAGTTCTTCAAACCGAACGAGCTCCGCCACTAGCGCATCCATCTTATGCTTAGATTCTGCTGGTGTCATGAGGAATAAGATTGTATTTAAATCACATTTTTCAGGAATAATTCGATTTTCTCTTAAATAATTAGCGAGAATATTCGCAGGGATGCCAAACTCTTCATATTCTCCAGTTTCCACATTGATTCCTGGTGTAATCAGTTGAAATTTACATGGATCAATGAAATACTGTCCTTCACCATAGCCGTTAAAAGAATGCCACTTGGCTTCTGGCTCAAAAGCAAAATATTTTACATCACAAGCCATCTCATGGGTATTTCCCTCTTCCCATGGTTTACCATGAACAATTGGAGGTACTAAGGGGCGTAAATATTTACATTGTTTCAATACGGCTTTACGCGCATCAATAGCTACCTCAACACATTCACGCCATAATGTTTGTCCCAACTGGCCTTCATGAATTTTCGCATTTACATCAAGCGATGCAAATAATGGATAAAATGGAGATGTAGATGCATGCATCATAAAAGAGTTATTAAAACGTTTATGATCCACATAGCGTTCTTGTCCCTTTATATGACTGTCTTTTTTATGAATTTGGGATGTTTGTGAAAAGCCAGCTTGTTGCTTATGTACTGATTGAGTAACTAAAATGCCAGGGTCATTTGGGCCCAATTCTAACAACAATGGACTACAGTCTTTCATCATAGGAATAAACTGTTCATACCCAACCCAAGCAGAATCAAAGAAAATATAGTCGCAAAGATGACCTATTTTATCTACTACTTGCCGCGCATTATAAATCGTACCATCATAGGTTCCTAGTTGAATAACTGCTAATCGAATGGGCCGTTTTGCATTTGCTTTTTCAGGTGATTTTTCAGCCACTAATTGACGTATATAACTTTCATCAAAGCAATGATCTAAAATACCGCCAATGGAGCCAAAGGGATTACGTGCTGTTTCAAGATATATAGGCGTAGCACCAGACATAACGAGGCCACCATGACAGATGGATTTATGATTATTACGATCATATAAAATAATATCCCCTGGTGTTAAAAGAGCATTCAGCACTACCTTATTCGCAGAAGATGTACCATTCAATACAAAATAGGTTTTATCCGCATTGTAGACCTTAGCTGCATGTGCTTGAGCATCATACGCATAGCCTTCATGAATTAAGAGATCCCCTAATTTTACATCTGCATTGCAAAGATCAGCTCTAAATATATTCTCTCCAAAGAAATTGTAAAAGGCACGACCCGTAGGATGTTTATAGAAGAATTGGCCCCCTTGATGACCTGGACAGTCAAACTGTAAATTTTCATCCCCTACATAATCAGATAAAGCCCTGAAAAATGGTGGTAAAATAGATGCTTCATAGTTTGCTACAACGTTCTCTATCTCTGATGTACAGTCGTCGATACTCATAGATGAGAGCTCTATAATGGACGTGATACGATTTCCATAAAGAGATATATCTTTAGATGCATCAAGTCTTAAGACAATAACAGGTATACCAAAGGAGCTAATTTGATTATTATTCACAAGATCTAGCTCACCATCGTCGATAACAACGGCACCTACATCTGTAAAATCTGTTTCAAAAACGCCAACACATGTACGTCCTGCTATGGATTTAATTTTGGATTGCACAGAATCAGATAAAGCAACCTTTAAATGTTTCACAGTCTTCTCCCTTCGTAACTAAATATCATAGTCAACATATACTACAACACCATATATAGAATAAATATAATATTCATAGAATACAATAATCATAAAACATAATATTCGTATCATATAACGAATAAAAAGGCTCTCTACTCAAAGAATAGAGAGCCTTTTGGTTTTAGATTATTCAGCTGCTTCTTCTTCAGCTTCAATATGCTTAGGAGCTTCTGGTTTCATCAATGGGAACAACAATACATCACGGATGGATGCAGAGTCTGTTAAGAACATAACGAGACGGTCAATACCAACACCTAAACCTGCTGTTGGAGGTAAACCATACTCAAGAGCTGTAACGAAGTCTTCATCCATACGGTGAGCTTCATCATCGCCAGCTTCGCGTTCTTTCAATTGATCCAAGAAACGTTGTTTTTGGTCGATTGGGTCATTTAACTCGGAGAAGCCATTTGCTAATTCACGGCCATAAATGAACGCTTCAAAACGTTCTGTAGCCAATGGATTTTCACGACTTGCTTTCGCAAGTGGAGAAATTTCTTTTGGATGACCATATACGATAGTTGGTTGAATCAAGTTTTCTTCTACATAATCTTCGAAGCAAAGATTTAAGATTTTACCAATACCATCATTTTCTGTATATTCTACATTTAAACGATCTGCAATAGCACGAGCTTCTTCTACAGTAGTAACCGCATCAAAATCTTCACCAGTGTATTTTTTTACACCTTCAGCCATTGTGATACGATTCCAAGGTGGAGTCAAATTGATTTCTGTACCTTGGTATGTGATTTCTTGTGTACCTAGAACCTCTTGTGCACAGTAGGACACAAGATTTTCTGTTAAGCGAATAGCATCCTCAACATCGCCATAAGCTTGGTAAGATTCGATAGTAGTGAATTCTGGATTATGACGGTTGTCGATACCTTCGTTACGGAAGCAACGGTTCATTTCGAATACGCGGTCCATACCACCAACGATCAAGCGTTTGAGGTACAATTCTGGTGCAATACGCATGTAAATATCGATATCAAGCGCATTGTGGTGAGTGATGAATGGACGAGCTGCAGCACCACCAGGGATAGCATGCATCATTGGTGTTTCTACTTCCATGAAACCATCACGCATCATGTATTCGCGAATTTTAGCAACGATTTGGGAACGTTTTACAAATGTATCACGCACTTCAGGATTTACAATCAAATCAACATAACGTTGACGGTAACGAAGTTCTGTATCCTTTAAACCATGCCATTTTTCTGGCAATGGACGTAAAGATTTAGATAACAAAGTTAATTTGTTAACTTTAATTGTAACTTCACCTGTATGAGTTTTAAATACATGACCTTCTACACCGATGATATCACCGATATCAAGCATTTTTACGTATTTATAAGCATCTTCGCCCAATACATCTTTACGGAAATATACTTGAATATCCCCAGATTTATCACGAACATTGGCAAATGCTGTTTTACCATGGGAACGGATTGTCATCAAGCGCCCTGCAATAACTACAGGTTGACCATCATATTTCAAGAAGAAGTCATCTTTAATTTCTTTTGCATTATCTTTTACAATAAAACGTTGACCAAATGGATAGATGCCATCCGCTTCGTATTCAGCCAATTTGTCGCGGCGAATTTGCATTTGCTCATTCAGCTCTTCTTGTACATTTTTAATTTCTTCACTCATGTTATCGCCTCTTCGTCAGTAAATGTAAATTATTGGATAGCTAACACTTTGAATGTAACAGGACCATCTGGTGTGGAAACTTCTACTTCATCACCTTTACGTTTGCCCAAAATAGCTTTACCTACAGGAGATTCGTTAGAGATACGATTGTTGAATGGATCCGCTTCAGAGGAACCAACGATAACATATTCTAATTCATCATTGTACATTGTATCTAGTACCGTTACTTTGCTACCTACGGATACAACATCACCTTTTACGGATTCGTCGATGATTTTCGCAGTGTTAATTTTATTTTCAAGCTCTACAATATGACCTTCGATGAAAGCTTGTTCATTTTTTGCATCATCATATTCAGAGTTTTCACTGATATCGCCATATTCAATAGCAGTCTTAATACGTTCAGACACTTCAATACGACGTACAGATTTATAATGCATTAATTCTTCTTCTAATTTTTTTAAACCTTCGGCGGTAAGTAATGTTTCTTTTACGTCTGCCATGGGTACCCCACTCTTTCTACATATAAATTAAATAAGAAAAAAGTGCCATAGTAAGATGACACCTTATCTTTTATTTCTAAATTATCTCAACCATTATATAAAAATACTATTGTATTCACACGATTGCGCCAATATGCAGATTCAGGAAGGCCCTTCATATACCAGCCTGCATGAGTTCGTATTTCCTTAACGGCCATACTTTCCCCCTTATATTGACATAACAAATCAAAATGTTTTAATAGCATATCAAGACGCTCAATATCTGTAGGTGCCGGTAATATTTCACCAGTCGCTAAATAGTGATGAATACGATTAAAGATCCAAGGATTTCCCTGTGCACCACGGCCTACCATCACCGCATCACATCCTGTTTCATCGAGCATTTGCTTTGCATCTTCAGGCTCTACTATATCGCCATTACCAATAACCGGTACAGACACAGCCTCTTTTACAGCCTTAATATAAGACCAATCAGCATGCCCACTGTACATTTGCTCCTTAGTACGGCCATGTACTGCAATAGCCGCCACACCTGTAGATTCGATGCGCTTAGCAAAGTCCACAACATTGATGGAATCACTATCCCAACCGATGCGCATTTTCACCGTTACAGGCACATCCACAGCCTTAACCGCAGCCTCTGCTACACGCGCAGCTAAGTCAGGATTCTTCATAAGTGCAGAGCCATCACCGGAAGAAACAACTTTTTTAACAGGACAGCCCATATTAATATCTACAATATCGGCACCTGCATCAGCTACGACCTTTGCACCAATGGCAATAGCCTCTGGATTAGAACCGAAGATTTGCATAGATACAGGGCGTTCTACCTCTTCAATACGCAACAATTCATGGGTGCGTTCATTTTTATATTTAATGCCCATGGCGCTGACCATTTCGCCCCATGTTCTTTAGCAAGTAAGCGATAAGCAATATCGCTTACTCCTGCCATTGGCGCTAATATGGCTTGTCCGTCAATTTTGACAGCTCCAATTTGCCATTGTTTATTATTCATATATATCCCCTAATAAAAAGGGTACAGCATAAGCTGTACCCGAATGTACACTACTTTGTTACATATTCGTAACTATATTATAGTAGCATTATTTATTTCTTTCGTAAATAAGGCGTAAACCTTCTAATGTAAGCATAGGTTCTACATGGTCAATGCAGTCCGTAGCACTGCTAATGAGTTGTGCTAAACCGCCTGTAGCTACGACAGTTACGTGGTCGCCCATTTCAGCTTTCATACGAGATACAAGGCCTTCCACTTGGCCTACATAACCATAGAACATACCAGCCTGCATAGAGGATACGGTATTCCGGCAAATAACTTGACCTGGGTCTCTTACATCAATACGTGGTAATTTAGCAGCCCGTTGGAATAGAGCCTCTGCAGAAATGGTAACACCTGGTGAGATAACACCGCCCATATAATCGCCATTACCTTTAACCGCACAATAGGTAGTAGCTGTACCAAAGTCGATAATGATTAAATCACCTTTATAACGCTCATGTGCTGCTACAGCATTTACGATACGGTCAGCACCTACTTCACGAGGATTATCATACTTAATGGCGATACCAGTCTTAGTGCCAGGCCCAACAATAAGAGGATTTACATTGAAATAACGTAAACATACGCGCTCTAATGTAGGCATCAATGGTGGCACAACTGAGGAAATGATGATATCTTTAATATCCTTCACATCAACCTTACGGTCATGGAAGAATAGGTTCATCATCAACATGCCATATTCATCGGTGGTCCGCACACGATCCGTGGAAATACGCCAGTGACCTACAAGCTCCGTCTTGTCGTATACACCGAGAACAATATTGGTGTTCCCCACATCAATTACTAATAACATGAATACCTCCTATTTGCGCGGACGAATTGATACGTCCCCTGCCACAATACGTTTAACTGTCCCATCAGGGATTCTTACTAATAAGTTACCATCTTCATCAATATCTGTAGCTACCCCTTCATAGGTATTTCCTGGTGCTCTTACTTCAATTTCCTCACCAAGCGTTACCGATAATTGACGCCATTCATTGAGAGTTTCCTCAAAACCACTATCGAGGACTTCATAATATTGATGTTCTAAGGACTCTAATATAATTTTAAAAGCTTCCGTCCGTTCAATATCAATGCCTTCCATAGTTAAGGATGTAGCGATCAACTTCAATTCTTCCGGGAGCTCTTCTTGTTTAGTCTTTACATTGACACCTATGCCCATAACAATATAGGAAATTTCCTCCATAGAGCCAGACATTTCAGTCAAGATGCCAACTAATTTACGACCATTCACAAGAATATCATTGGGCCATTTAATGCCTGCATCGGTGAGTCCCATTTTATGGAACGCTTTTGTTAAGGCTACGGCTGCCATCAATGTACATTTCGGTGCTTCTACAGGTGCAAAGTCAGGGCGCAAAATGAGACTAAACCATAGACCTTTCCCAAATGGAGAATACCAGCCCCGCGATAAACGACCTCGGCCAGCAGCCTGTTCCTCTGTTACAACAACAGTACCTTCTTCTGCACCTTGTTGTGCTAAGCGACGAGCTTCTAGGTTAGTAGATTCGGTAGTGTCCATATAGACATACCGTTTTCCAAATACATCTGTTTTTAAGATTTGCTTCATTGCTAATGGACTCAACAAATCAGGTTCCTCCAATAATCGATACCCCCTCTTGGTATAAGATTCTATTTTGTAGCCTTTTTGACGTAATGCCTTGATATGCTTCCAAATAGCTGTACGCGAAACATGACACGCTTCCGACATATCTTGTCCCGATACGAAACCACCTTGGTTTTGTCTCAAGAATTCTAATACTTCATCACGCATAGTTTAGAGC
>JAWERH010000006.1:0-21572 GCA_032482215.1 Veillonella sp.
ATAATTTAATCCTTTCATAAATTCTTCTAACCATTAGAAAAATAAATTTTCCGATTCTGTAACGCTTCCATCATCTTCATGGAAATAGCAGGTATATACAGGTTCACGATGCGCCGCGTCATAGAATTTCTGTAAAATAGGTGAAAGTTTCATTTCTATTGGTATATGTAAAGCTTTCATAATGGGTTCCCAAAGTTCCATTGGCGAATAAGAGATAATATGAGACTGCTTATTCTGACCATATTCTTCAAGTGTTGCCGCATCAGAATACTTACTTGAGTCACAGTAATCATGCCAACAAATACTAAAAACGATTAAATGAAATAAATCGTCCATACTTTCAGCTAAACGACCGGCGGCACCCTCGCTACTCCAATACCCTATGGAGCCGTCCTCCAATAGATGATATTCACCGCCAGCGCCATCTACAGCAAATGCCATACCGGGCACAGAGAACGTGCAGCGACCTTCAGCCGTATCTCGTTCCTCCAGCGTATCTAGCAAGCGAAAATCGAATAGCGTATCAAAATCTTCAGCTAACTTGGCATCATTTCGCAATATATCTAAATAATCCATCTTACACGCTCCTATTAGCAGAAATTATTCCGAGCAATTTAGCCTCTCCTTCATTAGATGTATCTAATAGCGGAATAGCTAACAAAAGCACTTGCAAGGAGTAATAATAAAAGCTAAAGAATAAATCATCAGGGAATACGTCCTCTTCCTCATATCTAAGAACATCTTCGTCTTCATCATATTCTTCAGACCAAAGGTATTCTTCGTTGAGCATATCCTCAAAGTTCGGCAATGGATCTGCATGCTCTAGCATAAGGCCATCTCGAATGCACTCAGCAATCACAGTAAACAACTCAACCAACTGTTCTGCTAAATACTGAGCCACCTCATTATGAGCTCTCTCTTCCTGAGCTTTCCTAAAAATACGAAGCAAGAAAATCATGGCGAATGGTGTAGCATGCCACAATGTCGATTGGTGCTCAATATTCTGTGCTAATGCCTCACCAGCCTCATCAACAACTTCTATGCTTTCCATATTCCACAACACATCAAGTTCTGTGGGAAAGTCTGTAGCACGGCCGTAGGTTGTGGTTAACCGGTGCCACGGTATATCACTGACTTTTACAGTTTCTATATATTGTTTCGTCACAGTATCCATTATAGTTATACCTTTATATATACGCCCATGTAGTAACGCCTTCGGCCAATGATTATTTCTCAATAACCTCTTTCACCAGTTCATAGGTATCTATGAGACGTAGTTTTCCAATCCGCGGATTATCTGTAATCTCCTCATAGATATCCTCAAGCGTTCCCGCTGGTGCTAGTTTCCATAATTTACACGGATATAGTTCAACTGTCCCGATAATTTCCAAATTATCCAGTAACAAGCCTAAGTCCTTATGATTAAACCAACAATCTGTATCGATACCGAAATTTGTATTATCTTTCCGGCAAACGATTTTACTATTTAGAAACTCATCCATTGTTGGTGTTTCTTCTTGTAAAAGCCGCGTACAGGCTAAATGATATTCGATTTTCCGCGGCGATTGATCCACCTCAGAAACGAATATAGCACCATAGTTTTTTTCAAACTTAACAGCTAATACATCGCCCACCTTAAAATGAGGTTCTCTCTTCGTTTTAGATTTACGAACCTTAAGCGGCTTCGGATTTTCGCTTTGTAGCTGCGTAGCTAACTTATCTAATACCTTTTGACGCTGCTTAAGAGCCTTATCATCGATTTCTAGCCAAAACTCATGAGGACCCTGAGCGATGATGTCTAAGGCTTTCTGTTTAATGTCAGCTGATAGATGCCCTATCTTCCACAACGAATAGGCCACTGCAGTCCAATAAATCTCTGTGTAAAACTCATCAGTACAAAAATTTTGTTCCTCACTTAAGATTTCAGAAATTATGGTATCAACACTGACGCCATCCTTGTACCGCTCAACAATGGCATTATAAATATCATGACCGTCATCACTATCTATGATTTTCACACCGTCAATCGCCATAAACGTCTCCTTTAGGACAACAGCTCTTATTCCATCTCGCCGTGAGTCGCTATAAATTCATCCTTAATCTGTTGCAGTTCTTGCTTAGCAACCATGTATTGTTTTAAATCAATTTGTCCCTTTTCTTTTTGTTCAGTTAAGGCTTTTTCTTTGTTTTTGATTGTAATCCAATCTAACTGTACACTAAAGTCAGTATTCACTCCGTCACTATTTTCTCGTAATGCCAGTAATGCAAATACTTCGTCCATATCAAGATTAAACATGTTACTTTCAAGATTGATAGGTTCAAAATAATAACGAACCGTATCTACCCCAAATTCGTCGTTTAATTTAGCCCATTCTGCCCCTGAAAGCACGGTAAACCCAAGCGTATCGTTTCCAAGGCTTTCAGTAAACCAACGCACCTCATAATCAGGCTGAACGAAGTCGTTGAAGTATTTGATAGTTACATCCCGATCTTTCTCATCACCGTAAGGAATTAAGAGTTCATTATCGCCCTTTTGTAGCACAATATCGTCACCATAAGGCTTGCCATTACTAACGGTTTGAATATCGATAGGTTCATCCATCATATCATTAAAATAGTTCACCACATCTTCGTCATCCTCGCGCCAGTCAATCCAAATAATAGCCTCAGAATTAAATAAATCATCTAAATCCATATCATGACTGAAGAAGTCTTTGACTAATTTATACATATCTTCCATGGTCTCTCTCCTATATATCACTTATATTTTTAGGTAGTCTACAACACCAGTATCCCCACTTTAATACAACTCTATAAGGTTTCGTAAATCACATCTTGTTGAACAGTAAAGTCTTCATCAAAACTAACTAATATATACAAATGCCCTGCCGGGGATTCTCCCACATCATAGCCTAGTGCAAATGCATCGTAACAACCTGACTTATCTAGCATAATATCGGTTAAGATTAGTACAATAGACTCTTCTTGCGGTATTTCCTGTTGTATGAGTTCCTGTGCTAGTTGATCTAATTCATCTAATTCAACAGATAATTGTTTCCACATTGGTAGTGAAAGCACCTCAGTCTCAGTATAACTAGTACAACTAATATTGATTTTTTGAAAGGCTTGTCCTTCATTCTCTAAACGATTAATGCCCAATCTGCGAGATACAAAGTAAACGCCATACGGTTCTTCAGACCAGCTTTCAACATTCCATAATGTCATTAATTCCAATTTTCTCATCAGGACGCTCCATTAGTTAATCATCCTGCAATATCCGCATCAACAGGGTTCCCATCCGCATCAATATGAGCTATGATACAGTGCCCCCAGAAGATATCATCGTCGTCATAATATACCTCTATGGTGCCATCGTTGCGAAACGCTAATTCTCCCATCGTAATACGCTTGGCAAATACGTCTGATGTAATCGGATCTTGGTCGTCATTATCGAGCCAATCATTAGCAAGGTCTAGCAATTTTTCACTAATATAGGTACTAATTCGTTGTTCAAATGCTTTGAAATTATCGATTGTATTGAAAGCAGCCAATGCTACTGTGCAGCTTTCATCAGACCCCTCATCCACATCAAGGGTGAATGCATAATCATCAATTCTCGCTGTGTAATATTGATACTCTCGATTTAACAGGAAATCACCCCTGTCAGTATGAAGGTATTTAGGTGTTTTCAAATACGCCGACAACGCCTCTAGCTCACTATGTTTAGCATGCTCCTCTAACACCTCAAGTACATAATAGCGATTATTCCAAGAAGGACGCATATAGCCCAAATCCTCTAAAGGCTTTGCTTTCTTAACTAATAATTTATAGACCCCATGGGGCTCAAAAGAATAACCCCATCTATCGTCAAGACCCTCAATAATCCACGTCAAAATACCTTCGCTACGGTCAAGCACGCCAGTTCGAGTATCTAAGATAGCATCGGTAGACACTAGTGGTCTATGGTACTTATCTAAATAAGGACTAGCCCCATTCGCATCACTGCGAGGCAATGCATAAATCTCAAACTCTTCCGCTTCAAACTCTGCTTCATATTCTGGTACACGTACAATACTCATATGACTCTCTCCTGTTCATCACATTTTACGGTGCAAACTATTTACAGTTCAGAACTACATCCTTTTATAGATGATGCCATAGCATAATTGTTTCTATAACATTAAAATGTTTTATTGTATCACAAGCGTTCAGCTACATCGATTCTATGTAATAGCTCTTTCGCTAGTTCTTGGGCTGTTTTAAATTCCTCATTTGAAAGCACCATAAGTACAAAGCTATCTGTTCCTGTGTCCATGCCTACTAACGTATAGTTTTCCCACGTAGAATTAAGACTAGCACACCAGTCCATAATAACTTGATCTTCATCTAATGCTGCTGTATCAATAGTTAGATTTTCTTTAGTATCTAAAGACTTATTACATATTAACTTCTGTACATAATAAATAAAATCCTCTAGTTCACATTTACAGTCTAACTCTACGGCATATCCTTTAGAGACTAGTTTCTCATAGAGGTTCCACCAGCTATCTTCTAATTCTTCCAAGGAGCGCAACTTAACCTTGGTCATAAACGACTTAGCTTGTTTAGCATCGCCTAACAACAACGTTGCTAACTCTGTAAATGTCGATCGCATCTGATCGATATCTAGATACACTGCTTCTACACACAAACTACAATCAGGTACTCTACGTTTTTTCATAAAAGCCCGCATCATCTTCACTGCGTCAGGATAACGTACATCAGCCATACGATAGGTCTTGCCATCTATATCTAAGAATAAATCTACTGCATCCTGCGTTTTACCTACACGTGCTTTCATGGCTGTACATCCATCGATGGCATGAGGTGGGTATACCTCCATGTACATATAAAATCCATCATGCATAGCCTGTAAAGTATTATCTATTCCGACTATATTAAAACCATTTCCATTAGAACCAGGGCTCTTCAAGCACCATTCTTCGTATTCATCAAATAGTTTTTCTTGAATCCAATTGTAAAAGCTCATATACTACTCTCCACTATATACTGTCGCTTACATTTAATGTTTAACTGAGTATGTATCTTAATTATATCATTAAGAAGAGACACTTATCACCGAATTATATCTAATTAACATATAGACTTTCAGTAATAAAAATAGGTTCTAAAACATAGCTTACACTATACAAATAATACCTTAATAATCAAAACCAAAAAGAGCCAAGAATTAAATCTTGGCTACTAAAAAGACATAATCCTGTATAAAAACTTATGCCTATTAATGATATTTTGGTGCGCCTAACCGGAATCGAACCAGTGACACGCAGTTTAGGAATTTTATTCCTATAAAATTCTACATAAAATATTTCTTCATTATACACAAAAAACCCTATATATACGTATTAATAGAACTATATTAATCTTCTATTTGCGTCTTATAAGAATTCATTTCCTCAAAAAAATTTATCTAATCATAAAGAAATGGCTTATAAATTGGCTTACTAGCCATCACTATTAGGATTAGGACCCCATAATCTTACAAGAGAAATATCATCACTATTAGGTCTAACTGATTCTAGTCTATTCACCACGACAAAAAATGGCATATTAAAAGCTTTTCCCGTAATAACAACTTCCCCTTGACCTAATAAAGGAATTCTTTTATAAGAACTATAATCTAATGTAGGCATTGTATTCTCTAAGAGCTGTAAATCTTTATCATTTACAATGCGATGAACAAAAAAGTTATGAAGTTGAGATACAATTGTCATGGAAATATCTGATGGACGCTGACTTGCTAATGTTAAATAAAAGCCAAACTTTCTTCCCTCTTTAATAATCTCTTCAAAAACTGATAATCGATAATCTGTCCAATCATCTCTATTATTTTTATTTATATCATTTAAAATGTTATGAGCCTCATCAATTATTAGATGCATTGTCTTATTAACTATACCAGAACCTGAAACCTCATTCTTATGAATATCATAAAACATTTTAGATATCAACATAGGAATCAAGCGAGTAACTTCTTGATTAGCATTTACAAGTGAAAAAATATTCAACATTTTATAAGAAGTAGATATATCATCCTTAACCTCAACAACTTTATCCAATGCGTCTAAAGAATTTTCAATTCGTTTTATCATAGGACTAATAAACTCTGATGTTTTAGGATCATATATTGCAACGTATACTCTTTGAAATTCAATAAAAAAGTATAACTTTTTTATTTCACTTACGGATTTAAATTTATCAGCTAATTCTTCTCTCAGCTTATCAAACCCAAAATAAGCATCACCCTCTTCTGTTATTTGATCATTTTTAAATAAAAGTTCTCCTTCCTTATTTTTTATATTTGTATTCCCATAAGAAAGTTCTTTGCTACATTCTTTAAAAGGTTCTAATAGTAAGTCATTTAAACCTAAAAGTTCCCCTACCTTTATCCATTTCTCTAATGTAACTCTATCAATATTTTTTCGGTCTTTAAGAATAGTAGTTAATAAACCAACCTCAAAACGAGCAAAAACTATTTCATTTTGAATAGATTTATACTTTCGCAGAGCATCTCGTAAAAACGGGACTTGAGTCCCAGGCTTAGCATCAAAAAGTATAGACAACAAATCTGGATCTAATAAATATCTCCGGGTAATTACAATTTTATCTGATTCATCCCTTCGTGTAGATATATTAAATATTTCTTTATTATCATCAGTTAACCCAAACATCGATTCGCCCACATATTCGCCATTAAAATCAATAACAAAAAATTGAGACTTTTGATTAATATAAGCTTTTAACGATGACTGAAATAATTCATAATACATTTTATGTAACGTATTTGATTTGCCACTACCTGTATTGCCAAAAATACCAATATGAGATGCAAAGATTTTATCAATAGGTATATTTATATCTTTTCCTTCAAGTAATGATTTTCCAATACTGATTGAAGGCTCCGACTGTACTACACCATAAATTAAATCTAACTCTTCTTGAGTAGTTAAACATACCTCATTTCCAATCATAGGAACAAATCTACTTGTTATGCTAAATCGTTGATTCTCTATAACTCCTTTAACTTTTAAGGAAATAGATCGTTTCATTGAGTTCTGCTTGTATCGATTATCATATAGATCTAAATTTGAAATATTTTGCTGATCTATAATACTTTCAGATACAACTGTTGCAATAATCTTCACCATATTTTGATGAATGGTAACAAATGCACCAACCTTGGCTCCTGAAAGAATATCTCCATACCAAAATATATCTGCATCATTTGTTGTGTTATAAAGTCCAACTTGGGATACATTACCATCTACAGATATAATCACACCTATCTTTTTGGGTAAAGATTCCATATTAATTATCCCCCTGTTTTTTCTCAAACAAAATTTTAGTCACTTCTTTCAAAGTTAGAGGATTAGACTCAAAGTTTTTTGGGCCCCATATAATTAATCTTGAATCCGATTCCGAAACACCCAAATTTTTCCGAATACTATCAATCGCATTATCACTATATGCAAAGATATATACACGTAATTCTGGATTTTGAATCGCGCGTCTAACCATCTTTGCAATATGTGAGTCTTGAAAAGAGAATCCAATTACAATTAATACTGCTTGCGGCTTTTCAAGCTCTAACTGAAACACTCGCAACATTTCATAAAAATAATTTGTCAAAAATGTGTCTCTAGATTCAGTTCCAGTTGGTGGAACTACAAAAGGATCATCACAAACATTAGGTGTTATAAGAACATTTTCTTTCTCTCTTTTCCAATTAACGGACCCATGAGGTTTTATTAAATTAACTAAAGGTAATTCATAATTATAATTGTCATTTATCCCTTTATATGCAACAACTCGATTAAAATTTGTCCAATCTAATACTTTTGTGAAGTACCCCCTAGCCCCATCATTACATACAAAGTTTTGTGTTCTTAATACCTTATCAATAGCACACTCTAAAAACAAATCATAATTAGTGGTAAAAATATTAACGCTTCTAGGTATCGTACGAGAATTAACATTAAGCAAACATTGAACTAAACTTTCTATGAATTTAGTATACACATTGGATACTTTAAATATTTTCAATATTTCTATTAGCTTTATCGGAGGTTTACACTTCTCCCCCTTGCAATGCAATAAAGTTTTTTACTTATCTCTTTAACACATTTTAACAATTCCTCATTAGCTTTATCTCCAAAGGAACTAAAATGCCCCATCAAGGGTATTGCACCGCTAGATGCACCCGATCCGATTAAAAAATTAAGCCTTTTAGTACAGCAATGCTCTTGAATCAACTCTTTATTATCCATTTTACGTCCCCTCACCAAAATAAATACTAATTATTAAATTATTTTGCCTTTTTACGTTTACTAAAGTTTGAATCAGGCAAATATCTATTGGCAACTCCACCTGCCTCATCAACAATTCTTTTTTGAAAATTAATTTCTGATTCGGTTGCAATTTTATTCCATTCAAGAGCATACTCAACCGCTGCAGGTCTAAGATCTTTCTTTGCCTGGGCAGACAACCAAAGATTAATTCTCTCCTCCAAATCCTTACTATAACTAGCATATAACTGACATCCTGTACTTAACGATGAAATATGTAATCGAATAATTTTTCCATCATTAAGTCTCAATGCCAAAATATTTGTCCCCTCAGTTGGCCAACATCTAGAATCACATAACCAAGATTTCTTTTCCAACGAAGTATATAAACAAACTAACAATGGATATCCTTCTATCAACAAATTTTTATCCTCTGGTATATTCTTTCCAGAAAGTATATTTTTTATGGACGTCCCAAATAAGATGTCTTTTCGCTTTATTGATTCTAATATAGGGCCTATTTTATCAAAATGATTTATCAAAACATTACTATTATTAGATTCCAATAATAAAAAGTTGGCTGCTACAACGCTAGGAGCCCCTTCTTCTATGCCTAAACGAACTCCGTACTCAATATATTCATCAAAATTAATAGTAATCAGTCCAGCTTTAGCTTCAAACTCCACTTTACTATCTAAATCTTGCTGGAACCTAATCTTATGTACTTTTTGATCTAACAGCCAATTGAGATAAAAATCATTTCTAATCGGAATATCTGTTAACTCCTCTATTGCACAGTTAAAATATTGTGCAATCTTAATAATTGTTTCTAGGGATGGTTGTGATATCTCTCGCTCATAAGATGAAATCTGCCCCTTAGATAACCCTAATAGATTTCCAAACTCACTTTGAGATAAATCATATAATTTCCTCAATTTTTGAATCTTATCACCATAATGTAAACCATTTAAATTCTCTTCATTCCTAACTATTTTCTTTAATTTTTCAGATATATTTAATTTCATCAGATCAACCTCAAACCCAAATGCAGTCAATTTTAAATTGACTACGACAATTTTAATTGACTTTATCGAAATTATAAATTACAATAATCCTATAAAGATTTATTAAAGCATTTTTAATTTACTTAATTATATCACATCAGGAGATTTTACTATGAGCAAACGATTTTTAACAGTCAGAGAAACTTCGCAAATTTTCTTTGAAGGAAAGGTCTCTGTTTCTTCACTATATCGTCTGATTACTGCAGGTGAATTACCTGCAATAAAGATTGGCAAAAAATTCCTTATTAACACAGAAACTCTAAAGCAAAAATATGTATAAAAAAAGCCCATAATGGCGGCAACCATTATGAGCTTCGCTAAGTATTTCCCGTTCAAAGAAAAATCCTTGCACTATTAGTATATATAACAGCTGTCTAAAGCGCAAGGTTTATATTAAACTTTGCGCATTTTTGGGTGCGCAATTCCCTATCAGATTTTAATAATTTGTCAGGGTTATTTTGTGCACCCTTTTTTAGTATGTGCAGAGCCTTTTTCATCTATCACTAGTGGATAGATACTACTTATCTACAACCATAGAAAGGCCATATACATGAATAAAATCCAATATCCAATTGAACCTAATCATATTAAAATTGTACAAACATATTTACCTGATTACTTAAAAGCAAAAAATTTAACAACCACTACACGTTACAAATATCATTGTTTAAATCCAAATCATACAGATAATAATCCTTCCATGTGTTTATATAAAGGGAAGAGTGATGGAAAACTAAGATTAAAATGTCAGGTATGTGGTCTAGTACTTGATTTATTCAATCTAGTCGAGCATGTAGATCATATACAGGGCTTCGTGAATCAATACTTTTATATTTGCAATTTTTTTCATCTAGATCCAAACAATCCTATTCCATCAGCCCACTATGAATACTATCAACACAAAAAAGTTGATAACCAACAAATTTTAGAATACATAGATTTATGCACCACTAATAAAGTATTAATAGATGATAAATGGTCATTACGTTCTATTCCATCACATATTGTCGAAGAATATAGTCTTGGCTATGATGAAACACTAGATGCATACATCATACCAGTTGGAGATAAGGGCTTTATCCAAAGATTTAATAATGACAGAAAACCTAAATATAATCGTTCTTATGATTTAAGAGATTACTTTTTTGCTAATAGATTTTACAACTCACTACCATTCATCATTACCGAAGGAGAAATTGATGCTTTATCCCTTCTAGCTTGTGATTACCCCAATGTAATTGCTCTAGGAGGCGTTACAAAACTTAAACACTTTTATGAAGAATTTCTTAAAAACAATTCGGCCACAATTATTTTAGCACTTGACCTAGACGAATCTGGTTCAAATGCATTTACTCTAGCCAAAATAATCTCCTCAAAAGTAGGATTATCACCACCTATAAATTTATGGAATCTTTTTAAAGAACCACTTCCGGAAAATATCAAAGATATAAACGACTTATTGATATTTAATCAACCTCTATTACAGAAAACATTAATGACCATAAAAAAGGACTATATCCATGAAAAGAATAAGTGATGAAGAGTTAGACAAAAAAATAAGGCTTGCAAATGAGCGTTTAAACAAACTACAAGAGAAGAAAGATGCTCGCCTACAAGCCCGGCGCAATCATATCGCTATCTACTTAGAGAAAACATACAATATAACCACGATTAAGGAACTTGAAACACTGTTACAGCGTACACAAAATTCAGAATATTAATATGATTGCATCGGTACGAACCATACTACTTGTACATACAATGCTTATGCATTATACGTAAAGTAGCTTGGTTCGTCTCCGACGGGCGGGAGTCCCCTGCACCCCATAAGAGGATTTAACAATGAACAATCAAAGAAAAACACGCCGCCTAAACATACGATTAACAGATGATGAATGGCTTATTATTAACGAATTGGCAAATCGTACTGGAATGACGATTTCAGCATTTATACTTACAACTACACTAAAAGGCAAAATCACAATTTATGAAATAGATACACAAGCAATTTTACGGCCTTTATTAGGACTACAACGACACTACAATACCATTCGCCATTGGATGATAACACGTAACTATAAAAGGCCTATTTTAACCGTAGAATACGAACAGGAGCTAAAGGATTTATGGCAATTATTAGCGCAGGCAAAGGAAGTAGTAGCGCAGCGGGATCTATAAAGTACGTACAGTACGAAAAAGGCACTACTAACACCCGTATTATATTTTCTGATGGTATTAATTGTAGTCCTTACTATAAAGATGCAATTCACGACTTTGAACTTATTAGGGATACCTTTCAAAAATACGGTGGGCGTGAAGCTCATCATATGGTACTTGCCTTTTCGCCGGCAGAGGAAACCAAATTTACACCTAAGGAATTATTCCAGAAGTCAATAAAGATTACCAAAAAAATATTTCCGGACCATCAAATCTGGCTAGGGATGCATAACGATACAGAACATTTACATGTCCATATAGTTATCAACTCTGTAAATCTTGAGACTGGTAATAAACTACAAATAGCCGGACGAAAAGGGATACATGACATCATGGAAAAGGTCCAATTAAAAGCACATGAGCTAGGCTTAGATACCACTTTAAGTATTGGTCATAAACAATATGAACAAGGACATGTCGTTACACATAACATTATAGAACATAAACTAATTGAACATGGTAAATCTTGGAAAGCGGATATCGCAGAAAAGGTTTATACAGCTTTAGAACACGCAAAGAATAAGACAGATTTTATATTGCGTTGCAATGAATGTGGATTAATTTGTAATTGGTCCAATACACGCAAACATATAACATTCGCCTATATCAATGACCCCTTAAAAAAAGTGCGTAATACTAATTTAGCTAAAACATTTACATTAAATAATCTTTCTTCCAAAGATACTATGCAAGCTATTTTTCGAATCAATAAAGAAAACTATACCCAACAAATAGCAACCAAAACATTGGAACTAGAGCAATCTAAAACATTAGATAAAGAGCGTACAAGAAAACTAGCACGAACACGCTCTATGTCATTAGGGAGGTAATTATGAATATACTAAATAAAAAGCGTCGTAAAGAGTTAGAATATGATGGTCGAAGTAGAGGTGGTTTTTCATTAGGTGGCTATTCCACTCCAAAGAAAGAGTCTATTTCAATAGATTCCCCACTTACAGAAGAAGAGGAGATTGCAAAACGTTTATATAATATAAAAAAAGAAAACCTCCAATTAAGTACTGATGTCATTTTTTTAGGAGAATTACTCCAGAAGAAAATTAGAGAAGAAAGTGAATTAATGGAGTCTCTTGAGAAGACAATTAATATATCAACAAATAAATTTGAATCTATAACCAGTAATGTTATCGGAACTATAAAAGACTTAGATAAACGTATAGATAATGCAGCTAATTCAGCACATGAACGTACCACAGCTGACTTAAAACGGATTTTCCAAAATATTGAAGAGGCAGGTATAGCTTATAGTAAAGGACAATGTGATCGATTAGATAAAACAATCGAAAACTATGAAAAGATGCTAGATAAAGGTCGTGAAACGCTTGAATTTTGGAGTTTTGGAAAAAAGTTAATAGTAGTTATTCTTAGCGCTATGCTTATCTTCCAATTCTATTATAATTACAAACTAAATAATCATTTAGAGGAGTTATATACACAAATAAATATGATACACACCCTTTATAAAGGAGAAACGAAGTACTGGTTTGATGCTGATAATCAAACCACATATGTTGAAACTCAAAAAGCACACAGTCAACGAAAATAGTCCTCTGCAAACCTTAATAATAAATGGGTATATACCTTTAAGACCTTTAAAAAGGAGAATTAAGATGAATAAAAACTGGCTCACCATAAATGAAATAGCAAGTTATCTAAATGTATCTCGTACAGCGATTGTAAATGCAATTAATCGTAAAGAGATTCCAACAACTCGAGTAGGTCGTCGCATTCTAATAAAACAGGATGATTTTCAACGCTATCTATATAATATAGAAATCAAGGGTAAAAATGCTCTATGAAACGTCGTAGTAATGGTGAAGGTAGTATCTTTCACGATAAAAAGCGTAACCACTATGTTGTCAGACTAACTTATGAGGATTCACTAGGTATAAAAAAACGTAAACATATTTATGGATCTACTGTTGCAGAAGCAAAACATAAAGCAAAAGAATGGAAGAAGGCTAGCCTATCTAAGGATAATAAACTGACTAAAAATCCACTGGTTAGTGAATGGATTGATGAATGGTTAGAAACTTATGTAAAAAATGCGGTCAGACCTGCTACATATAAAATCTATAAAGTGTGCCTAGCTCCTATTAGACAAGCCTTTATTAAGCACCGACTAGATCAATTAGAACCGACACAACTTCAAAACTATTTCAATAAACAGTTAACCCATGGCGGACGAAACCATACTGGATTATCTCCTTTTACCGTTCGAAATCAACGCAGATATTTCGCTAACTGTATTGATACTGCTTTAAAACTAGGATTAACTAATAAAAACCCTGTGAGATTAACTAAATCTCCAAAACAAACCAAAGGAGAGATACAACCACTCTCTCAATACGAAGCACAAACATTAATCAACCAAGCACAACAAGAGCTAGCAGAAGCCAAAGCAATTAAAAACTCACATAAGATAATGGTCTCCGCAGATTTATATATGGGTATCTATATTGCACTTGAAACAGGAATGCGTTTAGGAGAAATTATGGCCCTTCGTTGGAGCGATATAGTAATTGATTCTTATATTACTGTTCAGCGGTCAAAATCAGAAGTTAAAGAGCAAAATATAACCTCACCTAAAACTGGAATCGGAAGGAAAATACAGATAAGCCAACGTCTTATATCAGCTTTAAAAGAGCATAAAAAAATTCAAAACGCTTATAAGAAAGAGCTAGAAAATATCTATGAAAATGATTATAGAATTATAGGTGGACTACTTGGTAAAGGCTTTCACGCTCGTCATTATAGTTCGAGGTTATTCAAGCAACTACTACAACGAGCAGGAATAGATAGACGTGTTAGATTTCATGATTTAAGACATACTCATGCCACACTTTTACTTCTATCAGGTGTAAATCCTAAAATCGTTCAAGAACGACTAGGACATTCTAGTATCAATGTTACTCTAGATATTTATTCCCATGTAGCCTTATCCGATCAGGATGTGGCAATCACTGCATTAGATAAATTAAATTTATAATATATGCTCTTTTAATTCTGTATTGCTGTTACAACACCATCATCTATATAAACATATTGATTACCATAAACCAACTGTTCACTTACTCCATTAGCTGTTTGTGTACGATTCACTCTCATAGGGTTACCCCATTTTTGTATAACTGTATCTTTACTGTCACCAATATGTATGCTATGAGCTTCCTTTTCTTTATTTTCAGCCTCTACCTCATCAGCCAATGCTTTTAATTTACGATTTACTTCAGCATCTTTAGCCTCTCGTGCTGCTTTGAGTTTATCTATACGTTCTTGATCTTGCTGAACTAACACTGGATCAACATTATTTATTTCTCTAATTTTATCTGCGAATTCCCCATTAAGAGCATCTTCAGATAAATGATTTACACAGTTTTTTGCACCAACATAATGTTTTTCATTATAAGCAATAATAGCTGTTGCTATATAATACATATCCTTTCCCTTTTGAGATTTCGCATCAACTAAAGATATAGCATCGTATTTAGCAGCTTTATAATCTTCTGAATGTAAATCTTGTACTACTTTATCATAATATTTCTTCTCAGAAGCACTCATTCCATCATTATCATTCCCACATCCTACTGCTAAAGTAATAAAAATAATTGATATTAATATTAAAATCCCTGAAATTATTTTTTTTGTCATATTTCAATCTCCTAATAATACTAACACTTTATTGTAAACTGGCTTATTATTTGGCTTATTTTCCCCTAATTTTAAAATCCAAATAGTTATTAAACCCTGTATTTATCTATGGTGCGCCTAACCGGAATCGAACCAGTGACACGCAGTTTAGGAAACTGCTGCTCTATCCTACTGAGCTATAGACGCATGTATACTTTATTATATCGTTTTAGGTTTTGGTAGCCTTTCGCTAATGCACTGACCCAAGATCCATAGGCAGGGTTTGGGAATACAACAAAGGTAGTACCAAAGTCTTCTTTATGTTCATCGATGATAGCGTTTCGTTCAGCTAAGGTCTTACCTTTTGTACCGATTGGGAAGTCACCGGCATTATCACCCATGTATACAACGACATAATATTTTTTAGCAATCATATCGAAGCGAGGTTGTTTATCAGAGTCTTTTTCGAATAATAGTACATGGTCTTTATCGATGGATGGGAATCCTAGTTCCTTAAAGTTTTGTACTGTTGTATCATAGTTAACAGGTGCATATCGGTTTGAAACGTAGAATATTTCAACACCTTGTTTATGTACTTCATTTAGGAACTCAACAGCACCAGGCATGGCTTGCGATTTACCTTGATGCACAGCTTGACGCCACCAAGGAGCATCGAAGCGACCATTGCCATTAGCAACGCTTTCACCCATCAATTTAGTATTATCCACTACTGTTTCATCTGCATCAAGAACGATGGCAAGTGGTTTGCGTTGATGAGATGGATCAGTAACAGCCATCTTAACAAGATTTAGCGCCACATTGTACCCTTGATACGCTAGTGCTCTGTACTCTGCAGAGGTGCGCATCCATAAGAGCCCCATTGTTTCTGTTTCGGCTTGGTACTGCTGTTTTTGCTTCAACGCTGCCTGCTCATCTAGTACTACTGCAGCTTTTGCCGGCTCACTATTAGCAGCTGCCGTATTCGTAGCCGCTGTACTATTAATCGATTGGGTTGATTGAACCTGCGCTACCATTGCTGTAGGAACTACAGGATTTGCTTTCACTGTCGTCGGAGAATCCGCCTGTACCACAGAACCTACGCAAAGGCTACCGCCAAAACAAGCCACCGCTATATACCATGCTAAACTACTACGTTTCATAATTGCCTCCTATCCACATTGGCTCTCTGTATACATACAATACACAATGTAATTCTACATAGGTATACGAAAGTCCTCTATAGATTTATAACCTATCTGTGTATTTTTAATCGATTTACACAAGAACTATGCTATAATACAGCTGTTGATAGTATTAGAGAGTTCTTATAAAAAGAGGTATATGTAATGAAAGTATGTAAACGATCAATTATTACCAGTTCACTATTAGCTATATTGGCTATATCATCTGCGTACGGGGCTGCACCAGTACCGCCAAGTGAAAGCACAGACACTGCAGTGGTTGATATGGATTATTCTAATATTCCAGAGTTAAAAAAATCTATCGAAAGCGCAACTCCAGCCATAGTACAATCTACGCTTGATGCATCTAAGGGAAAACCAACCAAAGATAAGCCCATCTATTCAACAGTGACTATGTCTGGTAACCGTGTTGTATCCGTAAAAACTTACAAAACTAAAGAAGAACAAGAAAAGGCCATGTTAAAAGAGCGTAAACGCTTAGACAAGGTCACTGCAGAACGTCAGGCTAAAAGAAAAGACGAAACACGCACAGATATGCTAAAAGGTTTAACACCAATACCATCCTATCCACCTGTAAGCGAAACACGCGTATTACAAAGCGAGATGTTCTCTAGACCATTTGGTAGACAACTCGATTTGCGTTTAGTAGAGGCTTATACACAAGATTATGACAAGGCTAAACCTGGCGATATTTATGTCTATGCAGATTATGTGGACTATACATCTAAGCAGCTATTAGGTGAAAAAGATGGTACCACTGCTATTTCAGCTATGATTCTACGTGTAATCATGAGAAAGGATGAAAACAAAGCTTTCAGCATCGATGTAAATGCGTACTTCATAAATCCAACAACACATACCATTTCCATAAGTCGGTCCGAAGATGTAAAGGGTATCGATATCAAGAAAGAGGAAAGATCTGAGGCAGTATTTAAGCTACCGTCCCACCAATTACAAGCTGGTGATCCACAGTATGAAATCGCTAAGCTTATGTATCAGGACCTAACTTATAAGAAATTTGATTAACAATATTTAAATACACTCACCACGACAAAAGCCCCACCTTACTATGAACTACATAGCAAGGTGGGGCTTCGTCTTAGTTTAAGGAAGTTCTTTTAGTCGTTTATGTTGTTTAGATAGAATATCATTTACATAAATAGTTATATAATGTGTGCAAGTTTATAGGATTGTTTTATATTCTTTTAAGGGATTATTTATGTAAATATAAGAGAGTTTTGTAAGGGATTTATTAGTTAGAGAGATTTATTAATTTATTTTACATCGCTGAAATCGATGTTCATGCCCAAAGCTTTAGCTACGCCTTCACCATAAGCTGGATCACATTGGTAGCAATGTTTTGCATGGCGTTCTTTAATGAAATCAGGTACACCATCCATAGCTGCTGCTGTGTTTTCAAACAAGATTTGCTGTTTTTCAGGGCTCATGAGACGGAACAATTTACCTGGTTGTGTGTAGAAGTCAGAGTCATCTTCGTAGAAGTCGTATTGGTATGCTGCACCAGATACGTCTAGACCAGGGTTTTTGAATTGTGGTTGTTCAGCCCATTCGCCAAAGCTATTTGGTGCATAGCCAATTGTGGAACCATGGTTACCATCTACACGGCCTTGACCATCACGATGGTAGCTGTTTACAGGGCATTTAGGCGCATTAACAGGGATTTGATGGTAGTTTGCACCTAAACGATAGCGTTGTGCATCCGCATAGGAGAACAAACGACCTTGAAGCATTCTGTCAGGGGAGAAGGATACGCCAGGAATGATAGTAGATGGTGCAAATGCAGCTTGTTCTACATCTTGGAAGTAGTTTTCAGGGTTACGGTTAAGCTCCATTACGCCTACTTCGATCAATGGGAATTCATCATGGT
The DNA here is from genome assembly GCA_032482215.1 of Veillonella sp. Taxonomy (GTDB): domain Bacteria; phylum Bacillota; class Negativicutes; order Veillonellales; family Veillonellaceae; genus Veillonella. The sequence goes on from JAWERH010000006.1 coordinate 18,365, forward strand.
ACCATACTTTTGTTAAGTCGAATGGGTTGTATGGCATGTTGTTAGCTTGTTCTTCGGTCATCACTTGGATGCATAATTTCCATTTAGGGAAATCACCGCGTTCAATAGCATCGAAGAGATCACGTTGATGGCTTTCACGGTCATTAGCCACAATTTCAGCAGCCTCAGCATTGGAGAGGTTTTCAATTGGTTGTTGGCAAACCCAGTGGAATTTAACCCATACGCGTTCATCGTTTTCATTAATTAGACTATATGTATGGCTACCGAAACCATGCATTGTGCGGTAGGATTTAGGAATACCACGGTCACTCATAACGATTGTTACTTGGTGAATTGCTTCTGGCAAGCTAGACCAGAAGTCCCAGTTTGCTGTCGCATCGCGAAGGTTTGTTTGTGGATTACGTTTTACAGCGCGGTTCAAATCAGGGAATTGCAATGGATCGCGGATAAAGAATACAGGTGTGTTGTTACCTACGAGGTCCCAGTTACCTTCTTCCGTATAGAATTTTACAGCAAATCCACGAATATCGCGCTCTGCATCAGCGGCACCACGTTCGCCCGCCACTGTGGAGAAACGTACGAATAACGGCGTTTGCTTGCCTACTTCAGAGAAAAGTTTTGCTTTTGTATATTTAGTAATATCATTAGTTACTGTAAAAGTACCGAATGCACCGGAACCTTTAGCATGCATGCGACGTTCAGGAATTACTTCACGCGCAAAATGACCTAATTTCTCCATCAACCAAACGTCTTGCATCAAAACAGGACCACGTTTACCTGCTGTTGCAGAATTGCGATTATCCGGCACAGGAGCGCCAAAGGCTGTTGTTAATTTCTTTTCTTCACTCATGTTACAAACTCCTACTTAGAAATACAATATAAGAATCTTCTATATTTACATATTAAATAATTATCCATTAGGTAATTATTACTAACGGATAATTATTATTGATATATAAATCATAACATAGTTTTGTTGGAATAACAAGATTAACTTTCCATTAATCATATATACATAATCTTAATGAATATACCTATCAACAGCCTAATAAGTAACATAAAATCCTATCATACTACCTTTGCCATCTAGTATTTTAAGATACACGCCTACTTAATTAAGCATATATAAAGAAAAAAACACCTTATAATCAACAAAGCGATTATAAGGTGTTTTTATTATGCTGGACGACTCCAATCAACTTGCACGTCGATAGCTTCCCACATGCGTGTTAAAGCTAATTTTAAGTTGTCCAAAGATTCTAATGGTTTTACGTTCAACCGTTCATACGTATCAAGACCTGTAGCATGCTCAATAGCATGTTCATCGTTCAAGTAAGCGAGAACCTTATCTGCCCATTCTTGTTCAGGTAACTCTACGGATACTGTTTTTGCTTCTGTATCATAGGATAAGAAGCCGTTGCTGTTGATGCCATAATGGATGGCTACACGAAATAAACTCATATCTATACCTCTCTTGCGGTAATTTTTAAACACTATATCCATATTGTAACATGAATTGAATCGAGTTATATATCCTCGTTAATGTCGCCTACATCACCATTTTTATCTAGGCCAAAGCCCTTATCCATTTTAGTAGATTCCACATCCTCATTAGTAGACTGTGCATCTACTGCAGACTTGAGTTCTGATCGTTTTCTACGCATTCCATTCTCTCCGTGAAAGCGTTGCCACAGCGCCCCGCTCATAACGGCCGTTTCACCAAATTTAGACTCTAATGAATCTAATACGCCAGCCAGTTTATTTTCAGTCTCATTTTTAGGTGATTCAAAAAGACTATCTTGCATAGGTACCTCTTCATCGAGACCGCTAATGGTAAGGCCTAATAATCGTATAGGACCTGGAGGATCCATAAAGCAAGCTTCACTAGCCCCACTATAGTTAGGACTACTATATTTTGAATTAGTAGGTTTTACATTAGTAGATTTTAAATTTGTAGATTTAACCTTCGTAGTGGCTCCTAATACTTCAACGTCTTTCTTTGTGCCTTTCGGTTTTGTACTGGTTTTATCTTGCATGAGTCTGTTCCACAAGAGCAAAGCTATTTCAAAGAACACATGTTCATGGTCTGATGGCGTATCTAACCGCTTTTAGCGGGATACGGTGATAAAGTCATCATAGCGCACCTTAATCGATACAGTGTGTCCCAAAAGATTACGTTTCCGTAAGCGTTTTGATAAGCGATTGGCAAAGTATCTAAACTCTAGTTCAATAGTACTGCCATCCGTTAAATCTTCTTCGTAGGTTTCCTCAGCTCCGATAGACTGTATTTTACGATCGGTTTCCACCGGTCTATCGTCAACCCCGTTCGCCAGTTCCCATATGCGGCGTGCCTGATTGACCACAAGAGGAATTAAACTGCTTTCATCAGATAATGCTTGAATATGACGCATCAAGTGAAAGCCACCAGCTTTCAATCGTTTTTCCGTATGAGGACCAACACCCCAAATACGTTTAATAGGTAGTGGCGCCAAAATCTCTTTTTCACGACCATAAGGAATGACCACAAGACCATCTGGTTTATCTAAATCAGAAGCCAGTTTGGCAAGGAATTTATTCGGTGCTAGCCCTGCAGAGATAATCAGACCGGTTTCCTCAAACACTCGATCTTTAATGGCTCTGCCCAGTGCCTTGGGTCCACTGTACATGGTGGACATGCCACTTACCTCGAGAAAGGCTTCGTCGATAGATAGTGGCTCAATGTGAGGAGTAAATTCTTTCATAATAGAAAAAATCTGATGGGATACCTCTTTGTAACGATCCATGCGCGGATATACATAGATGCCATCAGGACAGAGTTTCTTAGCCCGAGATATGGGCATGGCAGAGTGAACGCCAAATTTACGAGCCTCATAGGAGCAGGTAGCAACAACGCCACGTGAAGAAAGACCACCCACAATTACGGGGTGGCCTTTATATTCTGGATGATCCAGTTGTTCGATGGACGCGAAGAATGCATCCATATCAACATGCATAATCCAACGTCTCATTGTTACGCTTCTTTTTCGTGCTCAGAAATACGGCAGTATTTAATTTGTGCGCAAATACACTCATCCTTAGATTTATATAATTGAGGGATGATATCTAAGAGATCGCCAAATGTAGCTTCATTAATGGAATAACGAGTCCATAAGCCATTACGTTGAGAGTTAACTACACCTGCATCAATTAAGATTTTCATGTGGTAGCT
>JAWERH010000007.1:0-20583 GCA_032482215.1 Veillonella sp.
GTTATTTAGACCGGACTATCTATATTGATAGAATATTAAACAGTAGACGTGATTATCTTAGAATACTATTAGATGAAGTACATTAGTTCTTAAAAGCACCATCGTTATGATATGTACCCCCTTTACTGGACAACCAGTAAAGGGGGTATTTTCATGAGATATAGTTATGAATTTAAAAGAAAAGCAATTGAATTATTCTATCAAGGTGAATGGCCGAAGACACCTGCCGGTGTATCAACACATACATTTCATAATCAAATAAGGGAATGGGTTAAACTAGAGCAGTTTCATGGTCCCGATATTAATAAATCTCGAGGGACTAATAAGCCTTGGTCTCCAAAAGAAAAATATGAGTTAGTATGCCAAGTTCTTTCAGGGCAAGGTTTAAGAGCAGTAGCTATTGTAGCGGGTATTAACTCTGGACAACTGTATCAATGGGTTCATAAATACAAAACTTTGGGATACAATGGTCTTATGAATAAACCTAAAGGACGACCACCAAAGGATTGCAAAATGAAAGTACCTAAGACTATCCCACCTCGAAAACTCAAAGAGAGTGAATATGAGGAACTCATTCGCTTACGAGCTGAAATTGCTTATATTAAAGCTGAAAATGAAGTCATAAAAAAAGAGATTGCCTTGAGAGAAGAAAAGGAAGCTGCGCGTCTCAAGGCGAAAAAGCAGCGATTATCAAAGTTCTCCGCCAACAAGGCTATCAACTAAAGCATCTTTTAAAAGCTATGCCAATGGCCAAATCTACCTATTATTTTGAACTTACTAAAGTAGATCTTGTAGATAAAAGAAATACAGAGCTAAAAGATGAAATTCAAAAGATTTTTACAGAACATAAAGGTCGGTATGGTGTACGCCGTGTATACCAAGAACTTCTTAATCGAGGTTTTGTAGTTAATCATAAACGAGTACAAAGACTTATGCATAGCATGGGACTCGCAGGAAAGCGACCGAAGGAAAAGTATCACTCTTACAAAGGGAAAGTCGGTAAAGTAGCAGAAAATATCGTCAATAGAGATTTTAGTACAACTGCACCATTACAAAAATGGACTACTGATGTGTCTCAATTTAATTTCTCGTGGGGGAAATGCTATTTGTCGCCTATTTTAGATATGAATACGAATGAGATTGTTGCTTATGACTTAGCATTAAGGCCTAACTTAGAACAGATTTCTCGTATGTTAGAGAAAGCCTTCAAGAAGTTTACTAATCTTTCGGGATTAATCTTCCACTCTGATCAAGGATGGCAATACCAACATAACTATTTTAGGCAAGCACTTAAAGAACATGGCATTATTCAGTCTATGTCTAGAAAAGGCAATTGTTATGATAACTCTGTGATGGAAACCTTTTTTGGTAGATTGAAAACAGAAATATATTATGGTTTTGAAACAGAATATTCATCATTTAATGCTTTTGCAGTAGCGATTGAAGAATACATTAACTATTACAACAACAGAAGGATCCAGAAAAAAACAAAATGGATGCCCCCTGTAAAATACAGGGAAGCATCCATGTGTTTAGGCTAGTAAATAATATGTGTCCAGGAAAATGGGTACATATCATTAATAGATGGTGCTTTTTATCATATGATAAACATACTAGTTATTAGTAGTATCTTGTCTTTCACAAATTCTCGAAGAATGTTACAATAAACACTATATATTCATTTTTAGAAAAGAGGCTATTATGGAACGGATTCAAGATCTTGTGTACACGCATGTGCAGGGTGGCCAGTTTAGATGGGTTACTGTGAACTGGACGATTGCTACGTACTGCGTAGCTATTTTATTGACTCGTCCTAGTTTGAGTCAAACGTTGGGGATTGGCCTTGTGGCGGCCCTCATCAATGTTTTGACATCTAAGTCAGCATTCCCTTACGGCAACTTGTTGTCTGAACCAGGTGGTGCTTTGACAGCAGCTCTCGTGACGCGCGCTATGGTGTCCGTGAAGTTCCGTAAAATCGGTGGCTTTGATTTAACGCCAATCCTATCTGGATTTTTAGCGACTGTTGTATCTGGCGGTATCTTCGTTACCATTTTGTGGAAAGTATTGGGCTTACCAGACAATGTATATATGTATGGTATGTGGCCGATGGTTCTCATCGTAGGCGCTTTGAACGGTGCCATTACGCCAATCTTGTACATTCCGGCGCAACGTCTATTCTCCAAACGAGGTATGTTGCCAAGTACAGATCAATTGACATCTGACCATAGTCATATGACGATTTTGCCTGAGCGCCAAGCTAAAATCTCTATCGAGCACGTAAATTACTACCATCCAAAGGCGACTACACCGTCTCTTGAAAACATCAATCTCGACGTACATGATGGGGACTTCCTTGTTGTGACAGGTCCTGCTGGTTGTGGTAAAAGTACCCTTTGCATGGCTATGGTAGGGGCGGTACCTAAATTCTACGGTGGCCGTCTTGAAGGCATGGTCTTTGTAGATGGTAAAGCGACTACGCAAATGGAAATTCCAGAGCTTGCAAACCACATCGGTGTTGTTCTGGCTGATTACGATACTCAACTCGTAACGATGACAGTTCGTGAAGAAGTAGCTTTTGCTATGGAAAACCGCGGTTATGACCGTGAAACTATTAAAGCTCGTTCTGAAGAGGTATTTAAGCAAGTTGGTCTTGTAGGCTTAGAAGACCGCAAGATTACAAGTTTGTCTGGTGGTCAACGTCAACGTTTGGCAATCGCTTCCGTATTGGCTACGAACCCAACTGTTCTTGTGCTCGATGAACCAACAAGCTCCCTTGACCCAGATGGGACTGCAGAATTATATCGCCTCGTAGGTGATTTAAACCAAAAACACGGTATTACCGTTGTTGTTATCGACCATGATTTGCACGCTGTATTGCCATATGCGAACCGCATGGCTCTTATGGTGGATGGCTCCGTTGCATGTGATGCGGATGTACCAACGACGCTTCGTTACATGTACGAACACAATATTCACGTAGATGCATTGCCATCTGTATTCACAACGTACATGGAACTTGAACAAGCGGGCTTCCATAGTGATGAACCTTGGCTCAGCATCGAGTCTGCTATCAAGGGCTTGCACCAAATTGAAATGGCTCACGCTATTCAAAATGAGGTGCATGGTGAAAGTAACTCTCCAGCTAATCAAACAAATACAGTAGAAAATAAACAACCAATTCAACGCGTTGATGATGTACAAGGAAAGGACGGTGGCGCTCATGCTTAAGGTTGAAAATATCCGCTTTGGCTATGTGCCATCCGTAGACATCTTCCGTGATGTGACTTTCACCATCGAAGGCGGCGAATATATTGCCATCGGTGGTCGTAATGGTTGTGGTAAAACGACGATCACTCGTTTGCTCGTTGGTCTTGAAAAGGCTAGCGAAGGCCGCATGTACTATAACGGCACAGATATTACATCTATGCCGCCATCTAAACGCGGTCAATTCATTGGTTATGTATTCCAGCAACCGGATCGCCAAATGTTCAGACCAACCGTAGCGACAGAGGTTGCCTTCGGTCCTGAGTCCTTGGGTCGTAGTAAATCCGAAGTGAAACAAATCGTCGATGAAGTGTTGGAACGCACAGGTATCGCTCACTTGCGTGATGCATACCCTCCAACATTGCGCCGCGGCGAAAAACAACGTGTTGCTATCGCATCTGCGTTAGCAATGCAATCTAAAATCCTTATCCTAGACGAACCAACAAGTGGTCAAGATGGTAAGGAAACTAAAGAGTTGTTAGCACTATTGCGTCAACTTAATCAAGAAGGTATTACGATCCTTCTCATTACACATGATATGGAAATCATGGCTAGCGAATGTAGCCGTGCGCTCATCATGGGTAACCAAACAGTTGCTTTTGATGGCAGTCCAGAAGAATTATTTAGGAAATCTACGGACGAATTGCAAGACCTAGGCCTTACAAAACCGCCAAGTGTGGAACTTTCACTAGCGGTACCATCCCTAGGTTATTGCAAATCCATGGATGAATTGAAATCTAAGTTAGTGACTCAGTTGAGCGGAAAATAGGAGGGACATATGGAACGTTTAGTACCGTTAACAAAAATCTTGATGACCCTCGCCGTATCCGTGTGGGCCATTCTATTGCGCGACTGGCCATCTCTATTGGCCTTGGTCGTTGTAGAGCTGGGTGTATTGCTTGTAGCTGGTTTGCTATTCAAACAACGCAAAGCTGTTGTGGCATTGACAAGCTTTGCTGTATTCCTTGGTATTGTTCAATTTCTCGGTAGCGGTGATGTAACATCTGCCATCGTATCTGGCCTACGTATGCTTGCGATGACACTAGTATTCATCTGCTTGTTGGCTACTACAAAATTGCAAGACCTTACAGCAGCGCTCGTAACACAATGCAAAATTCCTTACGAATATGCATTCATGTTCACCGCAGCACTTCGCTTCGTGCCTGACTTCATTGCTGAAAGCCATGCTGTACAAGAGGCGCAAGCGTGCCGTGGTTTATCCTTAGAAGGTAACTTCTTGAAGCGCATGAAATCTTATGCATCTGTGATCCAACCATTGCTATTAAAATCCTTAGGCCGCTCTGAAACAATGGCGCTATCCTTAGAACTACGTGGCTTTGGTGGACCGACACATAGCTTTGCGGCGTCTGTAGGCTTGAAAACTATGGACTATGCTGTGATTGGCGTTTTGATTGTTATTACAGTGTTACTATTCGTAATTGTGTAATAGGTAGCGTTAATTGTGTTATAATTAACTTGAAGAGTATGGGGTATCTTAATTGGTACACCTGAAAAGACACCTAGAAAGGGCTAAATTTCTAGGTGTCTTTTGTTTATCTTTTGTACATTTATTTATGGTATACTACTAATTGGTAGTAAAGCGTACAAAATATTGCCTACAATATAACAAAAGGACGAGTTGCAGCTCGTCCTTTTTCTTGCGTATTAGCGTTATTTTTATATATTATGTTATATAGATATAATATATAAATAATTTTAGTTTCGGATACCGGATTTTGGATACCCACAATTTTGAGGAATTCTTATGAGTGAATTAGTAATTCGACCAATTACAAAGGATGATATCGCAGCTTGTTTAGATATTTATAACTACGAGGTTGTGAACGGTGTAGCAACGCTTGATCTTGAGCTGCGTACGTTGCCAGAGTGGCAGGAGTGGTATGAGGCGCATCAAACTTCAGAGCATTGTATTTTTGTAGGTCTTATAGATGATGTAGTTGTAGGTTATGCATCGCTTTCATCATATAGAACAAAGGATGCTTTCAAAAGTACTGTCGAATTATCTATTTACATTCATCAAGAATATAGAGGCAAAGGCGTGGCATCTAAGTTGATGGCACATATTTTAGACCACGCAAAAGAAACGGATACATTGCATACGGTGGTGTCTGTTATTACGGCAGGGAATGCAGCGAGCACGGCATTGCACGAGCGTTTTGGATTTACCTATTGTGGGCTAACACCGCAAGTTGGTTTCAAACATGGTAAATATCAGGATACCGAAACATACGCATTATTGGTATAATAAAACATAGATATTAAAGTAAAGACTAATAATGTACAGATGATAGATAAGGGTTCGCCAAGGGGTAGGGCGAATAGGGTGATTGAATGAACATGAAGGATGAACGGCAGTTTGTTGGATACAGCAAGTATCGAAGCCGCCTTGTAGATGGTCATGTGCATACAGAATTGTGTCCCCATGGTAGTGGGGACCGAACTGCATTGATGATTGAAAAGGCCATCGAGTTGCGCATTGAAAAGGTATGCCTTACAGAGCATGCGCCGTTGCCAAAGGCTTTTGCAGCTGAATACGGTGGTGACCAAAAGGCCTATGACACAGCGTCTTTGAAGTTAAACCAAGTTGATACCTATTTAGAACTAGGCCGTCAATTACAACGTGCCTATGGCACACATATCGATATCTCCCTCGGCTTTGAGGTGGATTATATTCCAGGCTTCGAGGCAGATATTCAAGAGTTTCTCGACCGCTATGGTCCATTGACGGATGATAATATTTTATCCGTTCACTTTATGGAAGGCGTTAATAATGCCTTTTATTGCTTAGACTATAGCCCTGAAGAATTTGAAAAGGGCTTTGGTCCATGGATTCAAAAGCAATATGAGTTATATTACAAATATTACTCCACCGTGCGCCAAGCAGTGCGTGCTGACCTTGGCGAATATACGCCAAAACGAATTGGTCACTTTGATTTGATTAAGAAATACCAACACCACTTTGGCTTTGAGCGTCACTTGGATCGCCGCAATGCGCAGGTAGTGAGCGATATTTTGCATATCATGCGCGTACAAGGGCGCGAACTAGACTACAACATGAGTGGCTTCTTTAAACCAGACTGCCGTGAAATGTACCCAAGCCGCTTTATTCAAGGCATGGCTGCTATCATTGGGGTACCATTTGTACTAGGCTCTGATGCGCATAGCATAGCAGACATAGGACGAATTTGGGGCTAGATTAATGAGAAAATTATTATTTTATCTGATCATTTTGATTACCCTGATAACAGCTTTTGTAGCTTATATGTTTTATCATGAACCATCATCAGATGAGCTGGTTGGCCGTAGTGTAGTTTTAGAGTTTGGGCCTAAGAATGAAATTCATATTAGCAAATTGGGTAGCCAATTTATTGTATCTGATACTAGTTTCTCTAACTCTAAATTTCCTTATTTCTTTGATGCCTTTGTAGAGAAAGATAAGGCTGGCAGCTCGTATCTATACTTATTATGTAAGGATAATATGATTGTCTTTGATAATAATATGAATTGTATTCTATTCTTCTCCAAACAAAACCAAGAGTCCAAAGCTTTATTAGATCATGTAAAGAAATATTATCATTTTGATGCAAGTAAAACGAAGTATAAGATTGAAGACTTAGATGAAGTTGATAGGTCTATATATCTATCGTTACAAAGTCAAAATTAATCCTTAATTATATATATTTAACTATAGTATATAAGAGGATATAAGCCAACGGGGAGAAAATGAGTAAACTTGGAATATTAGGATATTTTTTTGTTTTTATATCTATATCATTATCTATAGGGTTATATAAAATTGAGATCCGTAAATGTTCATTTGATGAAAAATATGAATATATGAAAAAACATAGAATTTTTGGTAGCCTAACAAAGTATTTATCTATAATCTCTATTATAAGTTTAGTGGTATTAAATCTTAAATTTTTAATGGATAAAGATTATAAATTTATAGTAGATTATGGCAGTATTTGGTTGATTTTCTTCTTTTTTACAATACTCACGGGGTTTTGTCAAAAAAGAGATAGTATATATTTTAAAGAGGGCCTTATTGCAGCGTTTTCTGCATTATGGGGGATTATCGTGTTTGCTTATGCGTTTAGAAAAGTCCTTTTTTAAATAGAAAATATATATTGTTTTACTATATTAGACTAATGATATGGAATTCTTTAAGAAACCATAGCAAAGGGGCACCTCGAAGGAGGTGCCCCTTTAGTTATTAATAAGGATAACTACACTTTATTAACAGGGAAATTCTTTATGCTATACTTTAAACTGTGTTAATATGATAAAATAAACGGTATAAATACTTCAACAACTAGGTTTATTACCTATAATGACCCATAATTAAATTTAAGTAATACTAACGGTTCTATTGACAATTCTATAGAACCGTTATATTATAATTTCATACTTTAGTTAGATAAAGCGATAAAATAGAAAAGTATCGATATAGGTAAATTTTTTCTCATAGATAAATGAAAGCCATTCAACTCGTTTGAAACTGATTATATGATGCTTTCACAGATATGAGAAATGAAATGATAGAAAGGATGTTTACGATGATACAGCAGCAATTACCTACGGGGTTCCGTGATGATATAGGGGCCGTAGCGGAGCGCAAGGATGATGTGAGCCAATATGTGCTCGGTCTATGTCGTAGCCGCCAATACACAAAGATCTCTACACCTCTTGTGGAGTACAAGGATGTATTTAATGGCTATGCAATGGGGCGCGGTCAGCATATGTACGAGTTCATGGATAGTTCTGATGAGTCCGTCGTAATTCGTCCTGATTTGACCATGCCAATCGGTCGTTTCTTGGCGACTACCAATATTGAATTGCCTCGTACGTTCTACTATTTAGGCGATGTGTTCATGAAAAATAAAAAGCACCGCGGTGATGTGAACCAAGTAACACAAGGCGGCATTGAGCTGGTCGGCTATGAAGGCATTGAAGCCGAGCAAGAGTGCTTTGCCATCATTAAAGAGGTAAACGAAACGCAGCTCGGTAACAATTTGCTATTAGAAATTGGGGATGCTCGTTTCTCTCGCGCTATTACTGATGCACTTGGTCTTAGTGATAAAGAAAAATCTGAGCTCCTCGATGCTTTGTTTACTAAATACTTGCCACGTTATAACGAGTTGATTTCCGACTTTAAAAATAGTGCGTTATATCCATTCTTGACTGTATGGCCTCGTTTATTTGGTACGGTACAAGATATCAAGGATGAGCTCAACAAAATCATCTTGCCTGCAGCGGCGCAACGTATTTTAGATAATCTCGTAGATATGGCGAACCAAGTGGCTCAAACAGGCCAGCAGGTTCGCATCGACGTCTCTACTGAGCCGCTTCAATCCTACTATACAGGCCTCACATTTAGAGGCTATGTGGATGGCGTGTCCCAATACATCGTCAGCGGCGGTCGTTATGACGGCTTGTTATCTAGCTTTGATGGTACACCAATGCCTGCGGTTGGGATGGCTTTCAACATCGACGTGTTGACCGATGTAACTTTGAATGGTGAAAGCAACAATCAAGATAATGGTAAATTGCGTATCGCTCTTACAAAGGGCCGCGTAGAGAAAGATTTTATTCCTCTCTTGGAGTCCTGTGGCGTAGATTATGAGCCATTACGGAACAAGGCGCGTAAGCTTATCATTCCGTTGGGCGATGCTATTGAGGTTATCCTCGCTAAAGGCCCAGATGTAACGACATACTTGAAAAACGGTGTGGTAGACCTCGGTATCGTTGGTAGTGATGTACTAGATGAACAAGACGATACAAGCTATGAAATGCTAGATTTACAAACTGGTAAATGCCAATTTATCTTGGCCTCTCTTGCAGGCTATGATCCTAAAGAAGGTCGTCGTCAGCGTATCGGTACAAAATATCCAACCATTACAAAACAGTATTTTGGTGCCCAAGATGTAGAAATCATCAAAATTGAAGGCTCCGTTGAGTTGGCACCTCTCGTAGGACTCGCTGATGCCATCGTAGATATTACAGAAACAGGCACAACCTTACGGGAAAATAACTTAGAAATCTTCGACTGGTTACAAAAGATTTCTACTCGTTTAGTAGCTAATCCATTAGCGCTAAAACAAAAGAGAAATACTATTTTTAAACTTATAGACCAGCTTTCAGAAGCCATTAATAAATAAGAGATAGAACTAATAGTGCGAAGAGCATAGATAGGAAGAAGGATAAAACATGAAAATTTATAAGGAATCATTAGATACGATGCTTAGTATCGTTCGAAATTACACTCAACAAACTACAGACATGGAAATTGAGCGTCGCGTGTACGATATCATCGACGATGTTCGCACCAATGGTGATGCGGCTTTAAAGGCATACTCTGAAAAATTTGATGGTGTATCCATCGAAGATTTCAAGGTGCCTCAAGAGGAAATCGATGCTGCTTATGAGTCCTTATCTGATGATTTGAAGGCTGCCTTGTTAAAGGCAAAGGCTAATATTACTGAGTTCCACAGTCGTGAAATTGAACAAGGTTTTGTGGATATGGATACACCGGGCATCATCCGCGGTCAAAAGGTTATTCCATTGGCTTGCGTTGGCCTTTATGTTCCTGGTGGTACAGCAGCGTATCCTTCTACTATTATCATGACTGCGTTGCCAGCTAAAATTGCAGGCGTTAAAGAAATCGTTATGGTTACACCTCCTCAAAAGGATGGCATTAACCCTGCTGTACTAGGTGCTGCAAAACTTGCTGGCGTTGATGCAGTATACCAAGTTGGTGGTGCTCAAGGTGTAGCGGCTCTTGCGTATGGTACGGAAAGCATTCCAAAGGTTGATAAGATCGTAGGCCCTGGCAACATTTACGTTGCCACAGCAAAACGCCAAGTGTTCGGCCAAGTTGATATCGACATGATTGCAGGCCCTAGTGAAATCGGCGTTATCGCTGACGATAGTGCTAATCCAGTACACCTTGCAGCAGATCTTTTGTCTCAAGCAGAACATGATCCTCGGGCGCGCGCTATTATGGTTACTACTAGTGAAAGCTTAGCAAATGCGGTATCCGATGAGGTTGAACGTCAATTAAAATTATTGCCTCGTGAAAGCATCGCTCGCCCAGCTATTGAAAATAACAGTTATATTGCTGTTATGGATAGCGTTGAAGACATGTTTACGGTCATGAACGAAGTAGCGCCAGAGCATTTGGAAATCCAATTGCCAGACCCAATGGGTTACATGAGTCTCGTTCAAAATGCGGGCTCCGTATTCCTTGGTGCCTATGCATCTGAGCCATTGGGAGACTACGTAGGCGGTACAAATCACGTATTGCCTACCAGTGGTACAGCACGCTTCTCATCTCCACTTGGTGTGTATGATTTCGTAAAACGTACATCCTTTACACAATTTACAAAAGAACGATTAGAAGACGTGGCAACACACATTACTACATTAGCTCGTACAGAAGGTCTTGAAGCACATGCTCGCGCCATCGAAGTACGTTTTGAAAAATAGTTATAAAGAATGTTAGAAAATAGAGTTGGCATCTATATTTATATACATATTTAAAATATAGATTGAATACTAATTATAAAAATAGATTTGAGGTATAGAGGTCGTTATGATACGCACAGGTACGGTGCAACGCACCACTCAAGAAACAGATATTAAAGTAGAACTTACCCTTGATGGGGCGCAAACGAGCTCCATCTCCACGGGGATTGGCTTTTTTGACCATATGTTGACGTTGCTCGCGAAACACGGACGTTTTGGCCTTGTAGTAGAGGCAAAGGGCGATACCTATGTAGATGCTCACCACACTGTGGAGGACATCGGATTGGCCTTAGGTCAGGCCTTGGTGAAAGCCTTAGGCGATAAGGCTAGTATCGAGCGTTACGGTGATGCATGGGTTCCTATGGATGAAGCCTTAACGCAAGTTGTCATCGACTTGAGCGGTCGTCCGTACCTCGTATTCCAAGGCGAATGGAGCACGCCTGTTCTAGGTGGCAACTTTGAAACTGAACTAGTAGAGGATTTCTTCCAAGCCCTTGCTATGAGCGCTGCCATGAATTTACATGTTCGTAATCTATATGGTCGCAATACACACCACATTATTGAAAGCATGTTTAAGGCTACAGGCCGTGCTTTGCGCAAGGCTGTTACGATTAACCCAGATATTCAAGGGGTAAACTCTACAAAGGGCCTTATTTAATATAGTCATTTAATGAAGGAGAACCTATGATTTTTCCAGCTATAGATTTACAAGATGGTCGCAGCGTTCGCCTCTATAAAGGTGACTTCGCACAGGAAACGGTTATCAATCCTGATCCAGTAGACCAAGCAAAACAATATGAAGCAGCCAAGGTTGGGGCGCTACACCTCGTCGATTTAGACGGTGCTAAGGCGGGCAAACCTGTTAACGTAGACATTGTAAAAGCAGTGCGTGAAGCTTTCACAGGTATTCTTGAAATAGGTGGAGGCATTCGAGATAAAGCGGCTGTTGACCTCTATTTAGGTTTAGGTGTAGACCGCGTTATCTTAGGCTCCGTAGCACTCAAAAATCCAGAGCTTACCAAACAAGTGATTGCAGAATACGGTGCAGAGCGCATTGTCATCGGCGTAGATGGTAAAAACGGTAAGGTCGCTGCTGAAGGTTGGCTCGATCAATCTGATGTACCTATGACCGATTTGATTGGCGCCATGGTTGAAGGCGGCGCAAAGTACTTCATCGTTACCGATGTGGACCGCGATGGTACCATGCAAGGCGCTAACGAGGACTTGCTTGGTAATTTGCAAAAAGAATTCCCTACAGCGCGCATTGTTGCGTCTGGGGGCGTTCGTAATTTAGAAGATATTAAATCCCTTGAAGCCAAAGGCGTTATGGATAGCATCGTTGGTAAGGCTTTGTATGAAGGAACGATTACATTAGAGGAAATTGCCGGGTACAATCAACGGTAACTTGAACACTTAGTGGGGAGTAGAATTATGTTAGCGAAACGGATCATTCCGTGCCTTGATGTGGATGATGGGCGCGTTAAAAAAGGGGTTAACTTTGTTAACCTCATTGATGTAGGTAGTCCCGTAGATATTGCGGCGTCCTATGAACAGCAACAGGCTGACGAATTAGTATTCTTAGATATTACGGCTACCGTTGATGCACGGACCACCATGCGCGACGTGGTGCAAGAGATTTCTTCCCAGGTATTTATGCCGCTCACCGTTGGTGGTGGTATCAAGAGTGTTGAGGATATGACGGCCTTGCTGAAAGCTGGCGCCGACAAGGTATCTTTGAACTCGGCAGCCCTCGCTAATCCTGAGCTCATCACAGAAGGAGCTCAAAAGTTTGGCAACCAATGTATGGTAGTGGCTATCGATGTAAAAACAGACGAAGAAACTGGCGAATGGTATGCGTATACGCACGGTGGTCGTAAGCGCACCGAATGGAAAGCCCTCGATTGGGCTAAGGAAGCTGTGTCTCGTGGAGCAGGGGAATTGCTTGTAACGAGCATGGATAAGGACGGCACTAAATCTGGCTTTGATATTGAATTATATAAGGCTATTGAAGCCGTTGTAGATGTACCTATCATCGCATCTGGTGGTGCCGGCAAGGTTCAAGATTTTATCGATCTCTTTGAGCAAACCGGCGTTACCGGTGCATTGGCGGCATCTATCTTCCACTTTGGAGAAATTAAAATCCCTGATCTTAAAAATGAATTACGAGCTCGAGGAATTACTGTACGATAAAAAGTAGCTTTTATACATACGTTTTTAAATACTTACAGTATTTAATGGTACTTGAAGGTAGTACATAAAATACTATGGTAACGATATGGTAACGATACTAATAAAACAATAAGTTTTAAAACGATTATTTTCGTAAAGGATTACAATATGAAACCGGATTTTGAAAAGGGAAATGGCTTATTGCCAACGGTTGTGCAAGACGCAGATACAAAAGACGTGCTCATGGTGGCGTGGATGAACGAAGAAAGCTTTCACAAAACACTAGAGACAAAGGAAACGTGGTTTTGGTCTCGTTCTCGCCAAGAGCTATGGCACAAGGGCGGTACGAGTGGCAATGTGCAGCATGTGGTGAGTATGGCCCTCGATTGCGATGGGGATACATTGCTCATTCAAGTTAAGCCAGAAGGTCCTGCGTGTCACACAGGGCGCATCAGCTGTTTCTTTAATGATGTAGATTGGAGTTAGTTATGGCACAACAAACATTGAACGAATTATATGAAATTATTAAGAACCGCAAAGCGCAACCTAAGGAAGGTTCTTATACGAATTACTTATTTGATAAAGGTCTCGATAAAATCTTGAAAAAGGTAGGCGAAGAGGCGACAGAGGTTGTCATCGCTGCAAAGAACGAAGACCCTCAAGAGTTGATTTACGAAACAGCAGATGTGTTGTATCACTTGCTCGTATTATTAGCAGAGAAAAATATTCCTTACGAAGCCATTGAGGCAGAACTTGCGAGCCGTGAAGGCGTAGTGAGCAAGACTACAGATCGCCCAGAGATTACGAATTTATAATGCACGCTATTGTATGAGCTTACATCAGTTCATATGAGTTTTAATAAATGTATTTGCATTGAAATACGTACATATGAGTTTAGACGAGTATATAAACAAAAAATGAGTTTGAACGCGTGTATATACGTTAAGAAAATAGTTAGAAAGGATAGCCTATGAAAGAGATAATTCGCACATTGAAACCCTATATACCAGAGGAGCCTGCTACAGCGGTAAAGGAACGCCTTGGGGTAGACCGATTAGTGCGCTTGTCTGCCAACGAAAACCCATATGGGACCTCTCCATTAGTGCGTGAGGCTATTCTTAGCTATGTAACACATAATGATGCTAACTATTATCCTGATGGTAACGCTACTGATTTGCGTATGAAATTGGCTGCGTATTGGAAGGTACAACCAGAGCAACTCGTTATCGGTGTAGGCCTTGATGAGGTTATTGCCATGGTCAATAAAACCTTGATCAGCGCTGGTGACTCTATCGTGGTAAGCGTGCCAGCCTTCTCCGAGTATGCTTTAAATGGTCTCGTTGAGGGTGCAGAAATTCGTGAAGTTGAGGCGGATTTTGAAACAGGTCACTATGATTTCGCCGCACTGTTAAAAGCTGTAGATGACACAACACGCCTCGTATGGATTTGTAATCCTAATAACCCTACAGGTACCTATGAGACTGTTGAAGATATCCGTAACTTTATTGCAAAAGTACCAAAAGACACACTAGTTATTATCGATGAGGCCTATATTGACTTCGTTACATCTGTAGATGTTCCTACAGCACGTGCATTACTAGATGAGTTCCCAAATGTAGCTATTATGCGTACCTTCTCCAAGGCATATGGTCTTGCTAATTACCGTGTAGGCTATATGATGACGCCTCTAGAGCTGGCGAACTATATGCAAACTATCCGCTTGCCATATAATCTCAATACTTTATCTCAAGTAGCCGCAGAAGCAGCCTTTGATGATCAAGCATTCTTAACAAGAATGATATCTCAAAATGCAGAAGAGCGGGCTAAATGGGAAAGCTTGTTTGATGAATTAGGTATTCACTACTACAAGAGTGAAGCAAACTTTATTTTCTTTTCCGTATCTGATGCAGAAGGCTTGGCTGATGCATGGCTAAAAGAAGGCTATCAAGTGCGCCGTGGACAATGGGAAGGTTGGTTGAGACTTACCATTCCAATGGCTCAAGATGGAGCTATTATGCGCGGTATATTAAAACAATTCATGAATTAATCAATATGGGATATATCATATATACTAATGATTCGCGCCTTATGATATCAAGTTTCATTCTATAGAATGGAGTTTAGCTTTTACCCAATTGGATGGTAGGAGTTTGTATCCTGTTTAGAGAATATATATAACGAAAACAACGTGAATGACGAGCCCTAGTGATACTGGGGCTTATTAAGGCTGTTGAAAGGAGTATATTATGATTGCCATTATAGATTATGATGCGGGTAATACATTTAATGTCCAGAAAGCGTTGGCCTACATCGGACTTGATGCGGTGCTAACAGCAGATCCTGAGGTTATATTAAATGCTGATGGTGTTCTCTTGCCAGGTGTAGGCGCCTATGCATCGGCAGTAGCCGTTCTTAAGGAACGTGGTCTCGTCGATGTCATTCATGAAGTGGTAAAACGAGAAATACCATTATTAGGTATTTGCTTGGGTATGCAGCTATTATTTGAAGAGTCCGAAGAATATGGTCCAACACCAGGCTTAGGACTTATTCCAGGCAAGGTAAGAGAAATTCCTCGTGACCTTGGCCTCAGTGTACCTCACATGGGTTGGAACAAAAATACATTGCACCATCCAGACAGTGCTTTCAGCAATGTAGACGATCAATATACCTATTTTGTTCATTCTTATTATGTAGATACAGACCCTGAATTTATTACATCCACTGCAAATTATGGCATCGATGTACCTGGCGTTGTGGAGCGCGGTAGGGTGTATGGAATGCAATTCCATCCTGAAAAAAGTGGTGTAGTAGGCCTAAACTTGTTGCGTACATTTGGCAATATTACAGAAGCCTACGCAGCGGCGAAATAATAGGAGGGCTATTCTATGTTAGCGAAACGTATTATTCCTTGCCTTGGCGTAGCAAATGGTCGCGTTCAGAATGGTGTGCAATTCCGTGATATGGTTGATGCTGGCGATCCCGTTGAATGTGCGGAACGTTATGAGATACAAGGGGCGGACGAACTTGTATTATTAGATATAACGGCTACAACAGAAGCCCGTAAAACCTTTACTGATATAGTACTCAATGCATCGGATAAGGTATTTATGCCGTTAACTGTAGGTGGTGGCATTACGTCTGTAGAGGATATGACGCAGCTTATGAAAGCTGGTGCCGATAAGGTTTCTATTAATACAGCGGCACTATCTAATCCATCCCTTATCACAGAAGGGGCAAAGAAGTTTGGCAATCAAGGCATAGTCGTGTGCTTAGACGTAAAATATAATCCTTTTGAAAAAATGTGGTATGCTTATGGACATGGCACATCCAATGATCCGGGGGCACAATGCAAAAATGCTTTAGAATGGGCGAAAGAAGCGGTTGACCGTGGTGCAGGTGAGTTATTGGTAACGAGTATCGATAGACACGGTACAGGTCTCGGCTTTGATATCGAATTATATCAAGCCTTGGCAGAGGTTGTAGATGTGCCTGTAACAGCCTTTGGCGGAGCTGGGAATATACAGCATTTTGTGGATTTATTTACAAAAACAAATGTAACTGGAGCCCTCGCTAGTGCCTTGCTACATAATAAAGTATTAACAATAAAAGATATTAAAAAAGCACTTCACGCAGCAGGCATCGTGGTAAGACAATAGATAATTACTATCAAAATAAAACGCTAAAAGCATTCTCTTATTAACGGAGAATGCTTTTTAATTATGCTTTTAACTCATAATGTACATTCAAAATGAGAAATCGATAATTGACACTTTTATGTTTAGATATACAATAATTATTGTAAGTACTAAAAGTTTAGAGAGCCAATGTGGCATGGATGTGCAAAAGATTTATCAGATATTTTTATATAACACCATGTCACACAAGACAATTGGAGGTGTTTATATGGTTATGAATGGTATTTACTTAGTTATAGCCTCCGCGTGTATTCTAATTTTAGCTAAGGTGTTGACCTTGGACCAATATCGTCCGACGCCGGCTATGGTTCACAACGATGGTCACGATTACGTGCCAACTAACAAATGGGTAACCTTTGGTCATCACTTTGCAGCCATTGCAGGTGCAGGCCCTCTCGTAGGTCCTGTTATTGCAGCCCAGTTCGGGTATTTGCCTGGTGCCTTATGGATCCTAATCGGTTCTGTATTGGCTGGTGCTGTACATGATATGGTTATCTTATTCGCTTCAGTTCGCTATGACGGTAAGTCAATCGCGGATATTGCGCGCGAAGAAATCAGTAAATTAGCTGGTTTCGGTGCGATGCTTGCTACATTGTTCTTATTGATTATCACCCTTGCGGGTATGGCTGTAGTAGTAGCTAACGCATTGCATAACTCCCCATGGGGGTTCTTCTCCGTATTTGCTACAATTCCAATTGCAATTTTCATTGGTATTTATTTGAAATGGTTGCGTCCTGGTAAAATCCAAGAGGCTACTATCATTGGTGTAGCGTTAATCTTCGTAGGCATTATCTACGGTCCTAACATCGCAGCTAGCGAATATGCTTCTTGGTTCACATACGACTTGCAAACTATTGAAATTATGCTTGCCGTGTATGGTTTCTTTGCAGCAGCATTGCCAGTATGGTTATTGCTCGCTCCTCGTGATTATTTGTCTACATACCTTAAAATCGGTACAATTGGCGCCTTGGCTCTCGGTATTATCATCGTAATGCCTGAAATCCAAATGCCAGCTGTTACTCCTTATATCTGGGGTGGCGGTCCTGTATTGAAAGGTTCTGTATTCCCTTACATCTTCATTACTATTGCATGTGGTGCGTTATCTGGTTTCCATACTGTTATTGCAACTGGTACAACACCTAAAATGCTTACTAATGAAAGAGAAATCTTACCTATCGGTTATGGCGCAATGTTAACAGAAGGCTTCATCGCTATGATGGCGTTGATCGCAGCGACTGCATTGCATCCAGACGATTACTTTGCTATTAACTCCACAGTAGAATCCTTCAAAGCGTTAGGACTTCAAGTTCATGAATTGCCAGCGTTGTCCGCAATGGTTGGTGAAGACTTGATGCACCGTCCTGGTGGCGCCGTATCCTTAGCAGTAGGTATGGCTCATATCTTCTCCAGATTGCCTAACATGGATCACTTGATGGGTTACTGGTATCACTTCTGTATCATGTTCGAAGCCTTGTTCATCATGACTTTGATCGATGCTGGTACTCGCGTAGGTCGTTACTTACTTCAAGAATTATTAGGTCATTTCCATCCTAAATTCAACGACCAACATTGGGCTCCTGGCGTATATGGTTGTGCAGCTTTAATTTGTATCTTGTGGGGCTACCTAGTTCTACAAGGTAACATCGGTATTATTTGGCCTCTATTCGGCGTATCTAACCAATTATTAGGTACTATGACATTGGCTGTAAGTACTACAGTTATTATGCGACTTGGCCGCAAACGCTATGCATGGGTTACAGGTATTCCATGTATCCTAATGGCTATCGTTGCTATTGCTGCAGACTTTGAAAACGTATTTAACAGCTATATCCCAGCTGGTAAATGGATCCTAGTAGCATTCAGTGCTGCCATGTTCCTCATGATCCTTATCGTATTAGTAGAAGCAGTTCGCAGCTGGATTCGTTTGTCTGACATTCCTCAAGACTATCGCACTCAAGAAGAAATTGAAGCTGAAAGCCTTGTAAAATACGGTAAACAAGCAAAAGCATAACATCTTAAAGATTAAATAGAAAAGACGAGGTTTAACCTCGTCTTTTCTATTTCTCTTTTCTAGATAATGCTTCATAGCCTTATTATTTTTAAAGATTAGTGGAGCTATTTTATTTTAATGGGACACTCCTTTCAATATTCAGGCCGATACGTTTTAGGGCCCCATTAAAATAAAATTATAAATGCATCATGATATAATAATGCTATGAAACATTACATACGTTCCTATTGGACAAAATATAAACAATTGTATAAGAAAGGCCTAAAAGGCATTGCTGCTTTTCTTGCCATTGGAGCGATTATTTTCTTTGTGCTCGCTACGATAGCGAGTCGTGGTATGGGCGTTATCTTCAACGAGGTCATGGCTCGGCAAACAATGATGCGTGGCTCTGTAACAGTAGAGAGTTTAACCGCAACGCCGTGGGGGACATTATCCTTTACTGACTTGGTGTGGAAGGATCCAGAAGGTCGTGAATTGCTCACCGTTCCAAGTGGTAAGATTCGCGTCAATATGTGGGACGTAGTCACTCGTAACTTTAAGGCTTCCGCTATTAATGGGATTGAGCTCAACGATGCTACAATCGTAGTCGATTTAGATGATAATAACCGGCTAGACTTCGTACCTGCGTCGCCTGATGTGAATAAGCCTCTCGATGAGGTAGACCCTCGCCCTAAGCCTCCTAAAAAGACGACGAAAGAGCGACAGGAGGAACTGGGTAAGAAGGTTCGTAATTTTAATTGGGAAGGCCAACATTTGGACCTTACTATTACACTTAGAAATAATCAGCTAGAAATCTTTCAGAAAAATCGTCACTATGTGATCAAGAATGTAGAGGCTAAAATTCATCTTGATAGTAAGCGTGCTATTCGAGTCGATATGGAAACCGGTAAGTTTGGTGGAACCGCTATTGGTGATGGAATGACACTAAAAGGTCGCGTTGATTTAAAGGATGTGTTAAAGCATCGCATGCCTCAGCTAGATTTACAGTTTGATGTGAAAGGTGTAGACCCATCATCCCTTGGTTTTGGCGATAATATTCATGATACTATGACCTTGCTGACGCGAGTAACTGGTGATTTTAATCGACCGTTGGCTAAAGGCCGTGTAACGATGCCTATTTTACGTATTCCTGCGCTTACCTTTGAAAACGTAGTAGGTGATGTAACCTACCAAGATGGCATTTTAAATTTTGAAAATGTTAATGCTAATGTGTACAGTGGCAAATTAGAGGCAAAAGGGGTATACAATTTAGATACAAGAGCCTATACGATTACAGGCGTAGCCAAGGATTTAGATAGTAGTGAGGCCCTTAAAACACCTGAGTTCGTTGTGCCCGTATCGGCTAATTTGAACTTTAAAAGCGAAGGTAAGCCTCGTGATATGGAGGTATGGGGGAATTTCTGGTCTGGTGAAGGTCATTATATGCTCATTCCAATTAAAAATATTACAGGAAACTTTCACAATAAGGGACGTCATTTATCCTTTAGTGATGTGACAGTGAATACGAATATTACGACCATTTCTACAGATGCGTTGCGTATCGATAATGGGCAGCTCACCATGGGGCCTCTTAACATTACATCTCATGGGGGTAGTAATTTTATCCTTTACGACGAATCCTTCGATGAGATCGATGAGAATATGGATCGGATTAAAGCTGGCATGAAGCAAGCTGGCGAAAATAGCAAACGTGCATCTGAGTCGTCTAAAGATCTCGATAACTTTAAGCCTCCTGAGGATTTAAAAGCATCCTTTGATAATGTAAAACGCCAAATGGATGGGGTGAAAGATGCTTTCAAAGGTATCAAAATAAAGTGATAAATGAAATATAAATGATATTAACTCTCTTTCATTGTGCGTTTATGTAGATAGTTTATAATAAATCTCCGTTATCAT
>JAWERH010000008.1:0-19483 GCA_032482215.1 Veillonella sp.
GAGTGGTTGTCAGATCATTCAATGCCCTCTTTAGAGGGCCGCCACTAGAGAAAGACCCTTATAGGGTCAGAGCAAACCACCCGTTCTACGGGTGGTTATGATTTATTTAAATTGACGAGCGTTTTTCTTTTGTTTTAACTCCCTAAAAGTTGGTGAATTATTTTCTCGTTCGTGGTACAATGGGAATATTATTACGCATTTATGTAATTTCAATCTTATTGAAATATACTCACCCACAATATCATGTAGAATGTCACTCACAATGTTATGGGCAATATTATGTTATCTAGAGAGGGATGATGGACCATAATTTTGCACAAAAGTGTAACATTTCTGCATAGTATAAACTTTCACTATAGCGTATACTAAAGGTAAGATGTGGAAGTACGCCTTGAGCACAGTGCTCTGTAGTTTGGCCTAGTTTCCTAAAAGGTTTGGTAGTTTTAGTTTGTTAGAGGAGGTCCTCATGTCTCAATACGAATTTATCGATAAACGCGTGCCGATTGCACTAGACAATCCATCCATTTATCACGACATTTCCAAGTGTAAAAACTGTACGTTATGCCGTCGTGCTTGTGCGGACGTAATGAGCGTACTCGACTACTATGATCTCGATGCAAACGGTGACGTGCCTGTATGTATCCACTGTGGTCAATGTGCGGCTGCATGTCCATTCGACTCCATGCATGCTAAATCCGAGCTTGAAAAGGTGAAAGCAGCTCTTGCAGATCCTGAAAAAATCGTGGTTATCCAAACAGCTCCAGCTGTGCGTGTAGCTATCGGCGAAGGCTTCGGCTACGAACCAGGTACATTCCTTGAAGGCAAAATGGTTGGTGCATTGCGTGCATTAGGTGCGGACTATGTAGTAGACACTAACTTCGGTGCGGACTTAACCATTATGGAAGAAGCATCTGAGCTTGTGGAACGTCTTAAAACTGGCGGTCAAATTCCTCAGTTCACAAGCTGCTGCCCAGCGTGGGTACGCTTTGCGGAAATCTACTTCCCTGAATTAATTCCTAACTTGTCTTCCACACGTTCTTGTATCGCTATGGAAGCAGCTATGATTAAAACTTACTTTGCTGAGAAAAAAGGCATTAATCCTAGCAATATCGTATCTGTATCTGTAAACCCTTGTACTGCTAAAAAAGCAGAAACAAAACGGGAAGAAGAAAATGCAGCGGCTCGTTATCACAATGACGAATCCCTTGGCATGGATACAGATATTTCCATTACCACACGTGAGTTCATCCGTTGGATCCAAGAGGAAAACCTCGACTTCAATGCTATTGAAGAGTCCCAATTCGATGACTTAATCGGTATGGAAACTGGTGCATCCATCATCTTTGGTAATACTGGTGGTGTTATGGAAGCAGCTATGCGCACAGCGTACAAGCTCATCACAGATAAAGAGCCACCTCCATATGCATTGACACACCTCGAAGACGTTCGTGGTATGGAAGGCGTTAAAGAGGCTACTGTTCAATTAGGTGATGATGTAACATTGTCCGTTGCTGTAGTACATGGCGGTAAAAACACACGAGACTTCCTCAATGCGTTGAAAGATAGCGATAAACACTATGACTTTATCGAAGTTATGGCTTGCCCAGGTGGTTGTATTGGTGGCGGTGGTCAACCGCGCACTAAATTGCCTCAAGCTGTGAAAACTAAGGAAGCTCGTATTGGCGGTCTTTACGAAGCTGATGCGAACTACAAATGGGTTGCTTCCTATGAAAACCCAGAAATCCAAGCATTGTACAAAGACTTCTTAGGCGAACCATTGGGCCACAAGGCACACGAATTATTGCACACACACTACACAGACCGCAGTGCTGTTCTTGGTGATCGCAAAGACGTAACACCTGAAACATGCCCAACATCCCCTAAATATAAGGGCTAATCGTATTACAAATTAGCTAAATTAAAATAAATCCTACGGGTCATGAGTGACTTGATACTTGTGTAGATATTGACTACTGAGTATCATCTTACATGCGATTCGTAGGATTTTTATTATCACTTTATAACTTTATTATGATAAATTGATATAAAAATTTAGCTTTTACATGAGGAAAAGATGAATTATATAGTGTATAATATATAGAAAGGTAACATGTAAGAGAGTATTACAAGGAGTTTTGTGGAGAGATGAACTTGTTTTTACGGCGTGCCCTATGTGGCATGGCCTTGATCGTCGCCGCTATCGGTACTGCGGGATGCCAGCATGAGAGTCAGGCAGAGCAGGAAGAGGTACGAACTGTATCGTATCGGGCCGTCATGCAATCAGACAGGCCTGTCCCTGAGAAGGTAAATACCTGGCTCGGGGCTATGTCTCAAGAGGACAAGATAGGCCAGCTGATGATGATTAGCCTTCATGGCAGCACGGTAGGACAGTCTCAAAAGGACGTTATCAGGAAATACCGTGTGAGCGGCGTTATGCTAACCAATGAAAATCTAAATAATAAAAACCAAGTGAAAGCTTTCACAAACGACATCATGCAAACGGCCTCAACGGCGAGCATGGTGACGCCTTATATAGCGATCAATCGGGATAAGGTGTTGCGTTCTAATGAAAGTTTCTTGCGCTTGCCAGAGCCCAATCGTTGGGGCCAACTACCGATGGAGCGGATCATCAATTTAGCGACCCGTTCGGCTATTGAAATGCGTGATATGGGATTCAACCTTGTCATCGGGCCGAATGCAAATCTTGGTGTACCAAATATATCCTATACATCAGACCCTACGTGGGCAGGCCATATGGACCTTGCCATGGCGGAGCGGTACCAAATCAACAAAATGTGGTTTGGTTACAATTACTTCCCAACGGTGAGCCTTGGGGATGCATCCTTTGAGACCGCCAATGATGCGAAAGCATACCTCAATACTACGGATGTAGCTGTATTCAAACGCCTTATTACACAGACGACGGCGAATACATATATGCTCGTCATGAGTCATGTGCAAATTCCGGCTATCGACAATGCCCACTTGGCTAGTACTTCTAAGGCAATCATTACGGATTGGCTACGGCATGAGCTTGGCTATAATGGGGTGGTCATGACAGATCGTGTTGACGTAGGCGCCTTGCAAGCAAACCAAAAAATAGGGGACTTTGCGGTAGCATCCATCGTGGCGGGCAGTGACCTCGTTCTCCTTGATGCGGATACCGTTCACATCGATGAAGTCCATCGAGCGTTAACCCAAGCCGTGGCGAATGGAACGATTACCAATGATCGCCTTAATGATGCGGTTAAGCATATTTTACTCATGAAGATGCAAACACAAATGCAACAATAATTTTGGGAACGCCCTCGCAGGTATCGTCCATAAACAAAACTATTACATATACATATAGATATAGATATACATATAGATATAGATATACATATAAATATAAATATAAATATAAATATATACACATGACGTGCTTATCCTAGATAGGCACGTCTTTTTTTATACTTTCCTCTGTATAGTTGTATTGGGATTATAACTGTATAGAATGTAGTAAATATGGGAACTTTCACCAACATATGGGTAAAAAGTAAACCATTAAATAAGTGTATTTTATGCGTAAAAAATTTAACATAATAAAAAGTCATGTTAATAATATGAAAATAAGTTTAAATTTGTTTTAAATTTATGATATAATAGTCTCCATAGAATGTTGGAGGTGAGAGTATATGAATTTTGTGGGACGTGCTGAAATAATTGAGAGTATCCAGTCCCGTATTGCGATGAATCAAATGAGTTTGTGTGTTGTGTATGGTCCGCATCGCAGTGGCAAATCCTATGTGGCTTCCCAGCTTGTGCGCCGTCATAAGGCGTTATACTTGGCGGGTCGCATGGCTAATGAAGCAATCCATGTAGCCGATATGAATCGAGCTCTTGAGGCACGTTTTGTTCCTACCGATGGGCAGGATAAATTCGAACCGATCACTAGCTTGCAAGAGGCCTTTGAGGGTCTATTTGAAAGCAGTGTAAAAACGCCTCAGACTGTGGTGATTGATGACTACCCTTCCTTGGTGGAGGCTGTACCTCAGTTCCCTATACACTTGCGCGATTTGTTAGATGCTTATAAAGAAACGAGCCATTTGAACATCATCTTGATGGCGAATGGGTTAGAACAGCTTGATGGCCGCATCATTGGCGATCGTAGCTTGATTGGTCCCTATGTGTCGGAATATTTCGAGGTGAAACCGTTCTCCTTGGTGGACATGAAATCCTTGGGCCTTCACTATGCTAAGGATGACTTGCGTACCGTGTTCGCCGTAACAGGTGGTTTGCCTGCTTATGTGCAGTATTTTGATAATGGTGAAAGCATCGATACGAATATCATTAATTTGTTCTTCTCCGTATCGGGCGCCCTCTTTGAAGAAACACAACATATCCTACATCGAGATATGAAAAATATAACCGGTGCTAATGCAATCCTATCTGGCCTTGCTACACTAGAGAGACCATACTATGTGGAGTTGTTGCAAGCTAGCCAAATTAAAAGCGGCACCTTTACATCTCGCTTAAACGACTTGATGGCCATGGGCCTTGTAGGTCGTATCCAAGCGAATAGCCGTGGACCAGCGAAATACGCTGACTACCACTTCACAAATAGCATGTTCCATTTCTGGTACCGCTATGTGTATAAATACTGGGGCGACATCGTCCGTGGCAATGGTGC
Organism: Veillonella sp.; assembly: GCA_032482215.1. GTDB lineage: Bacteria > Bacillota > Negativicutes > Veillonellales > Veillonellaceae > Veillonella. Next base: position 4,673 of record JAWERH010000008.1, read on the forward strand.
AGACGTGTACCAAACCTACGTAAAACCACAACTCAAAGACTTTGTGGAAGCCTCCTGTATTGCAATGTAATCAGACAATTTAAAATACGATTACCTGTACAATTACTTGTAACATCGGAATACGTTACGCCTAACGTGTATAGCAGTAATCGTAACTTACGTACTATTACCCAATGGTAGTACTAATTCCTCTAAAAGAGACACCATATTCCTCTGTGGTGTCTCTTTTTATTATTTTCAGCAATTACCTATCTAGGTGTATAGTTATGTCTTTTAATGGATAGAAATTAATGTTAGATTGTAACAGAATATGTGGGAATTCTAAGGAATTGCCAATTTGTCAAAATCCCCGTTCCGCGCTATTGTGTAGATAAGCGCTATGCCATGGCAGGAAAGGGGATTTATGTTATACACAAACGAAGAACCGTTAGTACAACGAACCTGTATTAAAACTGCAAGTCTTCCAAAGAAGTACTTTCTAAGAGGTATTCTTCAAAGGAAGTAGAATCTGAAACGATACCGTCTAAGGAACCAGAGTACAAGGTGCCAGAGGAGTTAAAATTACAGACTCTCATCTGTGGTCATCAGGTCTTAACCTCCTTATCGGATAAGAGTCTCGTGTCGATTTGTCAAAATCCGAATATGCGGATTCAGACGGTGGGCTATCAGCCTTGGTCCGCCGATGAGCTGCGCCATGATGCGGCTCAAATCGAGCTCTGTCGCAGGTATCGACCACTCATCTTACACTATACGAATAAGACGGGGAACCGCGAGTTCCGTGAAGACCTAGAGAGTTATCTGTGGGCTATCCTATTAGAATCGATTTATAGCTTTGATTTGAAAGGTAGTGTACCGTTCCCTGGCTTTGTGAAAGCTGGTGTTAGGTATGGTTACATGCGGTATTGGAAGCGGGAGCGATTGCGTAATCACCGAGAGATTCATATACCAGACCGCATCACCGATGATGGCGAGGTAGCTGTTGGTATGGATATCTTCTCATCTGGAGAAAATATAGCTGACATGATTATGACGGCCGATGAGGAACAACGACTGCGAGCTCGCCTTGTATGGGCTCTAGGCAGATTATCTCCAGATCAACAAGACCTACTTCGCCGTGTGTACGGTGATTGTAAAAGCCTCGTATCCGTCAGCGAAGAGCTGAACTGTAGTCGCCAAGCTATCCAACGGCGTCATGAACGAGCCCTGCGGAAGCTGCGTAGATACTTGACGACAGATTTTAATAAGATACGAGTGCACTAGATATGAATACAATAGGGCTATATATTCATTAGAGCTATACACGTATTAGATTCTTATGACTCTGAATTGATTAGAATAGGTAGTGTAAACGTATGAGTGTTAGTTTATTAGAGCAAGTTTGTATTAAAATGATATGTGTTAATATAATTTAATTTCTTATTTATATTCTGATTTTTGTATAATTACGTTAATTGCGATTAACAGATATACATAAAATATGCAATTCTCAATTTAAATGAGAAAATAATGACGCATATAGGTAGATATTACTTTTACAAGATCATAAAGTCTTTAACTTTACATAAATTTCTATAGTTTTGTGTATATATTTACAAATTATACAGTGTGATATACAATTAAACCAACAGCAGATTAAAGCATGCGAATCTGCTTTCACAGAACACGTGTTCATTGTATTGTTGAAAGGAATGTTCCTAAGTTGAGGAGAGAAAATTCCTATGATGACATGTAATGAAGTACCAGTAGCGGTGGCCACTTGGCTATCGAAGGGAGAGAATTTGGATTTGATCTATACGAATCCGAAGAATCATATTGTTTGTTTTATTCCTACCTATGAACCTGGCGGCGGTGACAGCACAATGTGCTATTTCGTAGATGGCCGTCAAGAATTGGTACATCTGCCAATTCGTACCATCCTGCGAGAGCTGGCCTTACAAGAAGGGTTGAGGCCGAATTACATCATGACCAGTGATGGTCGGCGCAGCAGCTATACAGCGCCTAAGACCTATGGCCCGCACCTTACCTTTGGACATATTAAATGTAGACGCCCTATCGGTAAGGACGTGGTGTATGGACTCTTTAACGTGGCGATACCTTATCAATACATTGTCACAGATGGGCCTGATCCAGATACGAGCTACATTCACGTGGGCGACTTTAAACCTATCTTGGTGTACCAAGCCCCACACCATGTGAAACACAAGCTGAACGAAGCCATGCTAGAACACTGTAACTACGTGCGCAAAATGCTAGCCCGCATCAAACTCAGCCAAAACCCACAAGTCGTGGCTGAACTATTTATCGCCTGGAGAGACCTAACAAGATAAAACTGTTAGGGGGAAGAGAAGAATAAGTAGGGGAGATGAAGTAATAGGGGGAGAGAAAGAGAGGAGGAAATATAGGGAGAACAATAACATACGGGAGAAATAAATAAAAGGTTATCATTAAGACAACTCAAATAACGATTTACTCTCTTACAGAGCTATCTTGTCACGAGATAGCTCTGTTTTCATATATTTTTCATTGTTTGCATAATTCGTGATATAATATACATAAAATATATCAATGCTGATCTTATTATTTATCTGAATTATGTATTATTTATAGGTATTTGGGGGGAATATTATGGATAATAAAGGGGAGAAAAGATTTCTTATAGGAGATGTTGCAGTTTTCCTAATGGCAGGTATTAGTGTATTCTGGCCGGTTATGCTTATTGGGGTGGCTTTAATCTTACTAATTAGATATCATTATTGGGCATTAATTGAAAATGAAGTTTATAAACAGTATATTTTGAATAAAAATCTTATTCAGGATATAGAGGCCAACCAATCTAACCTAGCTACACTAAAAGAGACTATTGAAAAAGAAAAAGCGAAGATAGAGCATGATATTGAGGTACGGATTAGTAAAAAGAATACAGAGCTTAATCAGTTATGCTCGAAAGTTTCAAAAGTTCAAGATGAGTTGAAAAATAAAAAGCAAGAGGTTGAGAATTTAGAGCCTTTAGTAACAGTAGTTAATATAGATACTGAAGGACTTGAGCTTGCAACATCTCAAGAATTAAAAAATATATTATCTAGATATAAGTTAGAAGAAGCTGAATTAGTGAAAAATAATACTGCTATAGATGTGCTTATTAACGATGATAAAAAGTTTGTTACAACTCAAATACGTCAGATTTTACGTTCGTTTAATGCTGAATGTGATTTAGCTATATCTAATGTCACACTTAAAAATATTGATACCATGAGGAATAAAATCCTAAGATCTTATGAAACTCTAAATAAGATATATAAATCTGATGGAGTACAAATTACAAAAGAGTTTCTTGAAAATAAGTTACAACAATTAATTACAGCACATTCGTATCAAGAAAAATTAGAAGATGAACGAGTACAAAAGAAACTTATACAAGAACAATTAAAAGAAGAAGAAAAAGTTCGTCGTGAAATCGAACGTGAAAAGGCTAAAATTGAGAAAGATGAAACTCAGTTTAAAAATGAAATCTCTAAGCTTATGAAATACTTGCAGAAAACGGATAATGAAGTTGAAAAGACCCTTTACATAGATAAGATTAAAGAATGTGAAGAAAAACTTTCTGAACTTGAAACTGTTAAGTCTGATGTTTTAAATCGAGAAAAGAATACGCGGGCTGGTTTTGTTTATATTATTTCGAACATAGGGTCATTTGGTGAGAATATTTTTAAAATTGGTATGACTAGACGACTTGAACCTATGGATAGAATTAAAGAATTAAGTAGTGCTTCTGTACCATTTGAATTTGATGTTCACGCATTAATTTTTTCAGATGATGCACCTGCATTAGAATCTATTTTACATAGTACCTTTAGAGAATATGAGGTCAATAAAGTAAATCATAGAAAAGAATTCTTCTCTATTCCACTTGAAAAAATTGAAAAAGTTGTAACTGAACATCATAATGCAACCGTACAATGGACTTATGATGCCGCTGCAGAAGAATATAGAGAGTCATTGGCTCAATAAATATATCTGCAAAACTAATTAATTTCAAAAAGCTCTACAATAAAAGTTTATACTTATGTAGAGCTTTTACTTATTTAAGTAATAATTAAGTAGTTATACATGTTTGTTTATAGCATTATAAATTTGGAGAACTCTATGAATGATCAACAAATATTATCAGTAATTAAGGATTATATTCAGAATCGTAGCATCAGCCAAGCCTTGATGATTACTGGCGAATGGGGATGTGGTAAAAGTTATTTTGTAAAAAATAGTGTAAAAGAATATTTGCATAAAAATGGAATTTTAGATAATAAAAACTATTTAGTATTTTCCTTATATGGGATTAATAATTTAGTTGATTTTAAAACTTCATTCTACGACAAAATTTTTATCAGTCAATATTTAGGGGAGTCTAGTAAGGCACGGAAAACAAAAAATATTTGTGAACGATTATTTAATTCAATCTCTAGTACAATTGATACGAGTGCTATTGGAGTACCAGTAAAGATTAATTTAGCTGAATTAATACATAAGAGTGATCTTGTACGATTAGAGAATTGTATTTTTGTATTTGATGATATTGAACGTTGTGAATTATCTATCACTGAGTTATGGGGATTTATAAATAAGTTGACAGAGAATAGGGGAATTCCTGTAATTACTGTTGCAAATGAAAGTAAAATATTAGAGAAAGATTTAGAAATTGACAACTATAAAATAGAGAAGGAAAAGGCTATTTATTGTACAATTGAATTTTCCTATGAAATAGCTAATATTTTTGATGAGTTAGTAAATAAATATGAAGAGAAAGATCTTAGAGAATATATATTAAGTAATAAAGAAATTATATTAGAGGAAATCAATAGACAACAACCTAATAATATTAGAACGCTTAAATTTGTGTTAACAATTCTTGTTAATTTATTGCGGGCACTTTATAAGTTAGATGATAAGTCCTTCCTAGAACATAGCGAATTATATGATAAATTTTTAAAATATATTCTTTTAAGAGCTGTACAATATAAAGTTAATCCTCAAATAGAGATTGATTGGAAAAACGATGATTTTGGATTTATTTCTAGGTTAGATGGGCATGATACTTTTGACAACATAATATGGGGCTTTAAATTTATAGATATTTATATTAATAGTTCATATTTAGATAATCAGTTATTAATAAAAGCTTATGATAATCAATTAAAGCTATATGAAGAGACTTTTCTGGCTTTTAATTATTTAGCGGACTGGACTAAATATTGTGATGAGCAAGTTTGCGAATGGCTGAATCAATTAAAGGATGAAGTAAAAAATCATAAATATAAGAACTCTATGCTTAAACAAATTTTATGGCGTGTTGCATCAATAAAGCATTATACAACGTTACAATATGATTTTGAAAATTTTGTAGAGGAGATTAAAATAGCACTTTATGGTGATAATAGAATAACTAGAGACATATTGTTACAAGAAAATAAAGCTGATTGTATTTATAAAACCTACAAAGAGCTTGTTAACCCTTTAATTGAAATTGCTAATGAGAATTATAAACAAGATTTGGCGAAATTAAATCTATTTGATTATTTATCTAGTAATCTTATGTCAGATATAGATCTATTAAAATATATACATGCCAATATAAATAAATATTATAATGCTAAAGAATTCGCTAAATATCTTGGAACAATTGATGAGTTAAAAGGCTATTTTATGAGTGTAAGCGAACGTGAAATAGATTCTTTTCGAGGTATAATTCGAACAGTATATTTGCAGATAGTTAATATCGGTCAATTTTTGGAGGCAGATAAAACCTATTTAGAAGAAATACTCCAAATAGTTAAAAGTAAGATAGAAAATGAAAAATATGGAGCGATTATGGAATTCAATTTAGATTGTTTAGCTCATGATTTAAAAAGTGCAATTCAGATTTTAAGTTCTAGTTCTGATAATGCCAGATAAATTTAGAAAACCTGTTCAAACTTTATAATAGTTAGCCAATAAGAGTGAGTAATTTATAGTAGGTGAAAGTGTATGGTATTAGGAGAAGATAAATTGAGCGATAATAAAGCTGAAAAAATAATTGATTTAGCTCTTGGTATTTTGGATTTGACTGCTACTGGTGGTATTCCAATATTAAGTTCTATTAAAGAAGCAGCTAAATGCATAAAAGATATACCTAATGAGATTTTTCTAATAAAATTAGATCGATTTATTAAAGCTGTTATTTCAAAGGATGAGAAAGGTATTTCATCTTTTAAAAAAATGTATAAGAGAAAATATCTTAATAATGAAGATGTGCGGTTAGAGCATATAAAATGGCTTATGATTAAAATTGACTCATTTAATGAAGATAAAAAAGCTGAATGGATGGGTATACTATTTAAACAGTACATTGAAGAGAACTTAGATTGGAAGCGATTTTGTGTTTTGGTTAATGCCCTTGAGTTTTTATTAGTTCAAGATGTAGAAACCTTATTATCCTGTAATTTTGAAGTATTGGAATATGATATAGATTCAGATTTAAATAGCATCTATGAGCAAGCTAAAAATGGAATAATTGAAGAAAAGAAAAATTCTATATTTTTACACTCAATAGAGATTGATAAAGGAATTTACTTAAGGTTACTATCAGTTGGGTTAGCTAGTATTAGTGGGGCAACATTAAGCTGGGGAGCAATGCCTAATGTTGTAAAGTTACCTGTCGATAAAGACTTAGAATTAATGTTAAGAATGCTGTCTAAATCCTAAGTTAATCTTAAAATAGCAATAAAGATAGAACTTACTATCTTTATTGCTCATAAGTCTAATATGAAAATTTTGATTATTAGTTACTTTCATATTAAGTGTTTTGTTAGTCTAGTCTGGACTATAGTTTAACCAACATCCTTCGTCATTGGAATCAAAGAAGTAAACTTTAGTTTTTTTATTTATTTGTTTGATTCTTTGTTTGATTACTGCGCACTCTGCGTCTAATTCAGCATCATCTTTAGTACCCTTATATATAGATATATATATTTTTTTGCTTTTGGAGGAGGAGAGTATTTGTTTTAATATATGCTCATCATTTTCGCTTAGAGACCAACCATAACATATAATATTATTAGGCAGATGCGGTAGAATATTATTATAGATATATCTTAAATAGTAATTTCTATGTATACTATTCAGTTTTTCTTTAGATGATCCTTCACAAATAAATAATGGATAAAGGGGTTGTTCACTTCCCCAAAGGCTAAGAATTTTCTGTAAAAGTGAATTAGCTTCAGCACAACGAATTTTTTGCTCCTCTCCATTGGAATCTACACAAAGAACGATATTTCCATGGGGATAATAAAGTTTTGTTTTTGTACCATAGGATGTATTTATAACATTTTCGTCAAATGTTAGGTTTTGGCGATTTCTGCTAGAGTTTCGGAAAGAGTCTATAAAGAGGTTTGTATCAGTAAGGAGAATATAATATACTAATAAATCATAATTTAGATTAATAACATAGTCGAATTGATTTAAAAACTCATTAAGCTTCAATATAGCATTAGACTCTGGTTGCGTGATTGATAAATCAGTATATTCAGGATGGACATCCCTAATTGTTTCTATCAATGCTGTTTTTATCTGGTTACTAGATGTAGAGATAACATCATTAATTTGGGGAATTTGTATTGTTAAAATTTCAGGAAGCGAAAGTAGATTATTTATTTTTTGTGTTATATCCAATTGGTTTAAAATAACTTCGAAATTTGAGGTGTCGATTTCGGAGAAGATTTTTACAATTTCAGCTGATAAGTACCCTAGCTCTTCAGCTTTTAAAAATAGGTTATTATAATTAAAATTATTTGATAGTGATATACTAGCACCATTTCCTATGATTAGTGCCGCCTCGTCGAAGTCCATACTGGCTGTAAGTTCAGAATATTTTTCTAACATTATATAAGTCCTTTTATTAATAATATGGTTTATGATTAGTATTTTAACTACTAAGATTTTATTTTAAAAGAGCCTTTTCTTACTAACTTACTGTTATAAGCGAAAGGCTCTTTTTATAATATGAGAATATAGAAACTGATATTAACTAATTATGGTTGCCATTTAGAGTACCCAAATCCCATCATAATAATGCTCACCACGAGCATGCCGTTACCAAGGGTAATAGTGCTGTCGCTTGTGGCTAGACAGGTAATAAAGGCTCCAATACCCATAATAATTGTTCCTAGTATAGCAGATAGTTTATAGATTGCCATGATAATCACCCGTTGCTTTCACTAACGACGTTAGGTTTCACAATATATGTGATAAGTGTGTATAGTAGGGCGCCAATTATAATCCCGTTTAGTGAAGCGAGACCAAATGGCATAAATTTTACACCAACTAATGCGATGGCCCAAGTGATCCAAGGAACTAGATTCCATTTTTTGAAAGTTGCCTTGTTATAATCAATATACTTTCCACGATGAACGAGATAGAAATCGGCTAGGATAATACCGCATAATGGTGGAACGATAATGCCTAGTGTGCTTAAGAATACAAAGAGGGATTCAATTTTGTACGGTTGTGTAATAGTTGCCAATGCAGAGATAGCAATCAGTACGGCTAGCATAATATTTCTATTTAATTTAAAAGAGTTTGCTAGGTTTAGTGATGTGGAATAAAGGTTTGCACCATTTGTTGTAAAGATATTAGTTGTTAACAATAATAGGCTTGGGAATACAAGACCAAAGCTTAATAATACTGTAATTAAGTCGCCATCATGCATAGCTATACCTGCAATTGCTCCACAGCTAATCATTAATGTATTTCCGCCTAGTAGACCGATTGTACTGGCTGTAATAACATCCTTCTTGCTTTTACCATAGCGCATAATATCAGCGATACATGTAGCAGTAGATAGAATCCATGTACCAATAACAATAGTAATACCTGAAAGTAAATCAATAGGTTGTAATGGTATATGGTTAAACAATTCTTGCCAACCACCGATGGTTAGAACAGAACGAGTAGCTGGACCTAGTGAAAGAAATACGATAGCTGGAATTGCAATATAGCCAAATACAGCGAGTGATTTAATGCCTAGAATTGCAAAGATACCCATGATAACAGCACTTAGCATCATGGCAATGACTTCGCCTGTGTAGGAAAGGTTGAATACTTGAGCAATAAAATGTCCATATAAAGCCGCTTGAATGGTGTACCAACCTAGGTTGACGATAGGAACGAAGAGGGATGCAATTCTAGATCCTTCCTGACCAAAGCTATATCGAGTCAAAAGAGCAAAGGTAAGACCTGTTTTATAGGCAATAACACTTACTAACCCAGCGATGATACATAAGAAAATATTACCTAGAATCATGGCTAATAGTAACTCGTTGAAAGTCAGCCCCGCAGCTAATCCGCCACCAGCCATCATACTAGTTACAAGAAAAACGAATCCGGTCCAAACGATTGTGAGAGAAAAACAAGATTTTCTTGCCGCTAATGGCACAGGCTCTCTCGAGTACTCATTATCTGTGTTTGTATCAACTTGTTCTACAAACTCTAATTTCTCCTTACTCATAGATCTACACTCCTATACGTAATGAAAACTACCATGATGTATTTTGTATTTATATAAACATGGCAGTAAAGACCTATCTTGTAGCGCAAATATAGTAAATATCTCAAATAGAGAGTTCATATTTAATTGTCATAAACGAATAGTATTTAATTTCATTTAAACATACTTAGAATTAATATTCAATATGTATGCCATACGTATAAGAGAATGTTGATAGTGAGACATATTCTATATATTAATAGTGTTATAGATATTTGTATTTAATGTTTTTGAAAGTAACCACGACTGATCTATTTAGATCCTTTATTGATGCGAAAAATTCTACTCGTTGTTACTGTTATAGTATAGATGTAGAGTTATCGTTTATCCTAGTTTGTTGTTGAGCGAGGTAGCATGTATGGACGTCTTAGTTAAATCTCAGCTTAATTATGTTGTTCAGTCGTATATAGGCAAGCAAATCATGATAGTTGTGCCTAGTCAGTCCATAGGGCAAGACATTGATGCGGAGGCGAGGGCTAGTCATTTATCTTTTAACCGTCAAATAATATGTCGTTCAGATACTCACAATCAAGCAGTGCTAGGCTTACCTTATTCTTATACGACAGGTCGTGATTGACATCGACATCATATTTATGGGCATGTTGATAACGAAGCTTTTGGTATGGAGCTCATCTGTTGGAGTTCTGACAGATTAGAGGATTTGCAAGAGGTAGCGGCATGGTATGTACAGAAATATGGAGCCCATCATGTACTATTTATTTCCTTAAAGGGTGAAACTAAGATTTGGCATTATGAGGGTTCTAGGATTATAGGACATCGTAAACTTGGTCCATGGCAAGCAGATTATACTGAATTATATGGTCAAATGGTTGTGGACGATTTGAAGTGTAAGGGATGCACTTATCAATGCACCTCTATTGAAGAGGATTACCGCCTAGTTCGTGCGCCTCATTGTGACCGTAGTAATTTAGATGATTTTGGACAACTTTCTAGTCATTTAGGTTTAGACCACATTCTCTTTATTCCTGCACCTAATCATCAGGTAGAGGGCCGTACGATGGAGCAGTATCTAGCGTTTTTAGATGTGCCTTATGATAAGGTATATCATTCCTTTACTAATGGAAAAAATTCCTTATATTACGTCCTTTATGTTCGCCATTGTAGGCTGAAATTGGTACTCGATGTATTACAATTATTGGTTGATGACTGTGACAGTAAACCACTATTATACGTAACACCAGAAGGTAATCTTTATATTTTGCAAAAAGATATGAGTATATTGCAAGGCGGTGGAGTATTCTCTAGAACATCTTATGTAGCGATGTTTACTAAGTTAAATAAAGAAATCCTACAAATACAATTAGACAGAGACTTTCACTATAATCGGCCTAATATGTTTACGAGAATGGGTGGGGCAATGATACTGGGGCAACTAAAGTAAATATTAGAGTGTTAGGTTTGTTGAAGATTATATTTTCTTTTAATCAAAAAAGAGAGACTTAGGGGCAGAACATTATGAATATTGAAGAGCTCAAAACGTTTCTGTACAGAATTGGTATATCTAAAAGCTCATATAACATTGATAGTAATGGAATCGTCATATATATTGGACGACTAGCGTTACATACATAAAATACAAGCTAAGCTTTATGCTTGGGCCATACATAGGCACGTTCTCGCGGATATAGTATACTTATACTAATGAGAGAACGTGTCTATTATTGTTTGAGAGGTGTTGTATGAAACTAAAAAGTACCTTGTTAGGCTTAGTTGTGGCATTAGCTTTCACCATGCCTATTGATGCGGCACAGTATACTGTTCCTGACGGGCAGCCACCTGTACCAGGGGCCGACGCAAGTATTCCCGATAATGCATATCAGAACTATCGTTACGATAAGACTCACAATATTACTACTGCTGATCACATTAAGAAAATGGAAGATTATAATAAGCGGATTGATGGAGAGGTTCTTAAGAAAAAAGGTACTGCAGAGAAGGCAGAGCAATTAAAAAAAGCCTATGCGAAGTATTTGGATTTAATTACGCATGAATCTACTGTAATTTTATTGCACGAAGGTGATTATAAGGCTAAAGTGACATTGCCTATTTCAGTGGTAGAAAGTTATTTTGAGGACTTGGATAAAAAGGGTAAAGGCTCGTATGTTTTTGATCGTTATGCTATTGCGGGGCTGTTAGGTGCTAATGAACAAGTTGAAGATTCAGGATTTAATAGAAATGATCAACGTAAAGGGGAATTTAAGTATCCGGGCATTAGTAAAGGCTATTGGGGAATAAGAGAAAAATATTCGAATGGAAATCTACCTGTAATGTATGCAGCTGTTACTTTTGATCAATACCCAAATCAGATGTATATGGCAATCCTAGGCAATAAGAATCAGCCCGTTACAAAAAAGTTAGAATCTACAATGGCTAATTTTGTAATTCCTTCTATGCAGACATTAGATAATCTAGATAAAACTAGTGATACTGTTACGTGGGATAATCTAACCTATCGACTACCTAAGGGTATGATGTTAGATAGGGAAGAAAAAAGTGATAACTTTCAAGGTCGCGTGTATGTTGGAGATGGTATGAAACTCGTTGTTGCACGTAGTGCCTTAGTAGATAAAGCTGTGCCTATACAGTTGTATACTCAGACTGTTTTAAAACATTTTTTCTATAAAAAGAATCCAATATTAGTAAAAGATATACCTCTTCAAGCAGCCTTAATATGGAATAATGGTGTTCCTTCTTATCTTTTGGAGCAATATAATCCAGGTAAGAAATCTCGTATTTTCCATCTGATAACAGATGATAAATATGAATACTATATTTCGCTTGCCTATGAAGATGGTAACAATAAGTATAGCCATATTGAACTACGTAATATAATGGAATACTTAGACTTTGGAAATGCCAAGCAATTAAGACATGCTAGTAATAAAAGAGTAAAGAAATAAGAAAAAGATCGTACTTTTAGGTACGGTCTTTACTGTATTTATCTATATATTTCTATTATTCGTTCCTTATTGTATCGTATATTAGTTCGTTCTATAATAGACTTAGGATAGTTGGACGAGGTTGGGCCTCTCTTCGTTTTTGAAGGGAGGGTTGCTTATGAGTGGTTATAAAATCATTATGATTATCCTTGGGATTTTATCAGTCATGATATCCTTTGGAGCACTTGTGGCGCTTATTTGTCTAGAAATAGCAAAATAGCCCTTCGTTTCTTCGGAAATTAGATAAAACGAAAAGGCCATTTCTACATATTATTAAGTTTGTGAGATGAGCCTGACGTCACTACTCGTCTGACTATCTATCTATATTATAGTAAGGTTATGATATATCGTCAAATTGTGATGAATGTGTGTATGGCACATAATTTAAGGATATCGTTATAAAATAAGAAAAACTCCTATTGGTGTAACCGATAGGAGTTTTTTCTTAGAGAACTCTTTTAGAACGTTCTCTTACATTATTCTTTTAAGTTATTCTTTTAAATCATCAGGTATAGCCGGTGGAGCCGGTGGTTTACCCATGGCTCTTTCAATGCATACGACAGCTACAAAGACGATGAGGCTGACGATGGAACCAAAGATGATGGACATAATGCCATATGGATTGCCCACGAATTCCCAGTATACGCCCGCGATAGAGCCGAGCACGATGGACCAAATGCCAGCGCCAGCTGTTGCATTTTTCCAGGTGAGGCCTAGTAGGAAGGCAGCGAATGGGCCCGCAGATCTCATGGTGAAAGCAAATACGAGCATTGGAATGATGGCTTTGCTTACGAGAGAGATAACGATGGCGATAATGCCGAGGAATAGCACGCATAGACGGCTATATCTTGTGAGCTGAGCATCTGTAAGGCTTTTACCAAAATGATGTTCCACAATATCCTTGGTAAATACAGTTGCGGCGCCTAAGAGATCGCCTGCGCCTGATGAAAGCGTCGCTGATACGACAGCGGCCATAACGAAGCCTGCCATAATCGGAGGCATGAGGTTAAGTGCTACTGTTGCCACTGCATTATTGGCTTCAATGTTCGGGAATTCAGCCAATGCTACGAGGCCCAATACGGCAGGAACAAAGGCGAATAGAGCCATAATAATACCACAGATGATAGAACCGAGAACAGCGGTTCTTTCATTCTTGGCTGCGAAGTACCGTTGCACCGATTCTTGCCCTGTGGAGAAGGTCATGAAGTACATGATAATAAGGCCGATGATGGTTTTCCAACCAACCTTAGTAAAGCCCAGCTGTTCAGGTGGTAATTTCGTTACAACTGATTCCCAGCCGCCCACATTGTGCAGTACGAACGGTACGGCAAGGGTAAAGCCCCCAACGAGAACGAAGAAGTGGATAACGTCTGTCATCGTTACGCTCCACATACCGCCTGACATGGTGTAAATAACGAGTACCGCGCCACAGATGAGGATGGCTAGCTCTGTTGAAAGCCCGGTAAGAACGCTAATAATGGTTGCTGTTGCAGTAATCTGTACGCCTGCTAAGGTAATGGTTGCGAGCATAGAGAGAATAGATGTTATGAGATGGCTAGATCCACCAAAGCGACGACCGATGATCTCCGGTACGGTCGTTGCCATGGCACGTCGTAACAGTGGTGCGATGAACGCAACGAGAATAACCCCAATCCCTGCAGAGACTACGTACCAACCTGCAGATAAACCCCAAGAACCATATGCTTTCGCGGCTACACCAACGGTACTCCCGCCACCGATCTCTGTAGCAGCTAACGTGCCTGCCGTCATAAGAACCCCAATACGACGACCTGCGAGTAGATAATCAGTACTATCTTTTACACGAATATGACAATACACGCCGACCAATAAATTCAGTAATAAATAGGCACAAACAATGACCCATATAATAGTTAAAGCGTCCATATGCCACCTCCTAAACTACAAACTAGTTAGAGACATATACTAAATCGCCCTTACCTACTTGTGGTGCGTATGCAAGTATAACTCTATTATCCTTAAAAACTGGGGAAATTACAAAGAGGAGTTTCTTGGGGAGTTGGAGAATGTATATATATTAGGAACTAAAAAAAGCCCGTTATGACGGGCTTTTTTCTATGCATTTATCTGTATATCTCTATTATTCGTTCCTTATTGTATCGTATATTAGTTCGTTCTATAATAGACTTAGGATAGTTAGACGAGGTTGGGCCTCTCTTCGTTTTTGAAGGGAGGGATAAGTCTATGAGTGATTATGAAATAATCATGCTCCTCTTACAAGTACTGGCTATTGTCATT
>JAWERH010000009.1:0-15979 GCA_032482215.1 Veillonella sp.
CCTCAACATAAGCTCTCCTCAACAAACACTATTTATATTCTGTACATTGTAACGTACTTATATAGTAATAAAATGATAATAATAAAGAGGTTCCTATTGGTCACCTAGGTGACTATTAGGAACCTCTAATCTATTTACTTTTATTATTCACAACATTATATTGAACTTGAGGCCTCTAAATGGGTCCAGCCTTTGCTAATCTTCTAGAGATTGGTGGTGAAAGAACGTATGAAAAAAGGCCCGACTGTGAAGTCAGACCGTTTCTTCAAATTTTCTTATTAGAAGCGAAGTCTGGCGTCGAAACCATTTATGCCTCACTTTGATATAAATTATATCATATCTAAACAGGGAAAGAAATCATATGATTTCTTTCCCTATTTTATTTATAAAAAATAAGGATTAGATAAACCAAACATCCTCTTGATACATATTACCAGTGTCAGATAATGTTGCATCTGTAATTAATTTTCGTAACTGCGCCTTAGTATATGTACTATTATCTAAGGGATATTGGATTGAATTTTGGTACTTAAAACTGTCATCATAAGTAATAAACATCAATATACCTTGTCGATTATCTAATTCAAGATCTAGTAATAAACCTGGCATACCATCATTCCAAACAAAGGAATGGCTACCTTTGGTAATCTTTGGGGATCCAGGAAATCCAAAGAACTCAGCAGTCTTATTATCTAGTTTATGTAACAGATCAATTTCGTCAAATGAACTAAATATACCCTTTCCCAAATTATTTGCAGGGTCAATCAAAATTTGTTGCCTTATATCTTTATCAACTGTGAAAGTTACACCATCTATTTTAACATTAGGGTTATTTTCTTTAACGGCTGTTTTAGGAACTCTAAAAGAATATTTCTTATAGTTTTCTACTCTGCTATAGTCATCTAAATCTCGAAGAGAATGAATTGAAGGCAATACATAATTAGCCATTATTGTATTAATATCATTTGATGTGACACTCTCCGTTACACGAGGATACAGAATAACATTATATGCTTGCTTAGGATGCTTACTCAACTCAAAATTTAAAGCAATAATGTCCATATCTACAGCACCAGTAAGAGTTATTTTTCTCCAGTAACTTTTACTAAGACCATCATATTTAAAAACCATATCTGTTTTATCAGGAGAATATGGCATTTTATTTTCAATAATAGCAGTAACAATCATTGGGGACTGAAATAAATAACCTGCCTCTTTTTGTACTGCACTAAATGGTAATGTTACTGATAGGCCACCCTTTTTATTATGTAAATTCACTGCTGTGTTACCATCAAACTTACGGCGTTCAATAGTATAAATCTCATTCTTTAAGGCTTCTACTGCATCGTCATCTACAACAACACCAAACTCTTGATTAAAACGCTCTTTAGAATAAGCGGAAAATGAATCTGTCTTCTTTTTTAATCTCTCATCATATGTAGACTCAATTTTATCAGTCGTATATACCGCCTGTACATATGCATCACGCGAAATACTCGGATCTGCACCGGGAATATTCACATCAACAGCATAACTAGAAACACTAATAGCGCTCAATACAATAGCACTTAATAATAATCGTTTTAACATATACCTCTCTCCACAAAATAGTAATTTTAACTGTATTGTAACATAATAAGAACACAATTATGAATACGATTACAAAACGAAAAAGGTTCCTATTGCTCACCTAGGTGACTATTAGGAACCTCTAATCTATTTACTTTTATTATTGACAGCACTATATTGAACTTGAGGCCTCTAAATGGGTCCAGCCTTTGCTAATCAACTCGAGGATTGGCGGTGATCAATATGAGTACATACAAAGTGTTATCGCTCATGATTTCCTTTGGCATACTTGTGGCGACCATTATCATGGCAGCAAAGTGATTGACCTCTAGCTGAAAGCTAGCTTTCTAATTGGGGCATGAAAAAAGGCCCGACTGTGAAGTCAGACCGTTTCTTCAATTCAATAAATCTAGAAGCGAAGTCTGGCGTCG
This sequence comes from Veillonella sp., assembly GCA_032482215.1. Lineage (GTDB taxonomy): Bacteria > Bacillota > Negativicutes > Veillonellales > Veillonellaceae > Veillonella. Next base: position 2,001 of record JAWERH010000009.1, read on the forward strand.
AAACCATTTATGCCTCACTTTGATATAAATTATATCATATCTAAACAAACTTTTCCCAATCAAAAGCTTCAATAGTTTCTCTTAGCTTACAATCAATATCTCGTACCCACTCAATAAACGGTTGTCCTTTATTTTCATCCCAAGATCCTAACACTGGTTCAATACCAATATGAATCAAGGTATTTTCATAATAGTTGCCATGTTGAGGTCTAGTGACACATTGATTATAAGCTCGACTTAGTGTCTCCAATTTATTCAAAACTGTTTCATCAATCATGGTATTAAGCTTAGCATATACCTTTTTACGTAATGCCTTCCCAGATTCACTTGAGTCATTATTATAATATCGCAGTGATAGATATAACCCTTTTGAGTCATGATCTACGCGCCAAAATATCCAAGGCTTAAAGCTAGTTGGAGGGTCAGACCAGATAGCCTGTGCTTCTGTCCGACTCCAAAAACGACGGTTAGTCCATGGGCTGCCTCCCTGATTTGTACCGGTGCTATATTGATTGGTATATGTACTCATATCTTTCCATAACCAAGCTCCATCCAAACTTTCATTATCAAATAGAACCTGTAAAAAACCATGCTGCGTAATACGTTCCCACTTAATATAATGACATTCTTCATCATCATATTTCCCATCAATCTTAGATACAGCTTGATACCAATCTAGTTGATTTTTTAAGTGCTCACAATAGCCTCTTAAAATATCACTTTCACAGTCGTCATAATTTTTTAAGATATCCCAAAACATAGGACCAGTTAAATAATTATCCACCGAATCGCTATGAGCTACTTGCCAATCATAATCAAAGTAATATCCTGTTTTAAAATAGACCGTATGAATATGATAATTTGCTATATCAGCATGGTCTATATTAAGGTTTACTGACTTAAAAGCTTTTTCTAATTTATTATAAGCATTCCAAGGTTTCTTGTTATCAAAAACAGTCTTAAGTGCGCCTCTATAAAAACTAATTTGATTATCATGTTCACTAGTATTTGTTTTATCTTCTATGATAATAGCTAATTTATATTGAGGAATAATTACTAGCACATCAATATTTAAAACCTGCTGTACCAAAAGTATTTTATCTATTGATTTAATATCTATCCTTGAAAGTACATCATTGTTGGATAGATTTTCTATTAATTTAGATAGTAGATCTAAGCCTAGCTGACGATATCTATGTGTAGTTACAGGATCAGGTTCATTAATCCAATTTAAACACCAGCATATAAACGCATCTTGGGATAGCTCGCCTGTGGCAAAAGAAAATATATTATTCATAATAAGTTCTCAATTATAAATATCTGACTTTAATAAGAAATATCTAATAAATTTTCTTGAGGAAGAGAAATCTCAAATCCAGTATGTAACATATAAGTTTCTTCAATACTTTTAATAATTTGTAGAAATCGAGAAACAACACTATCAAAACCATATTCATCGTCAGAAAGAATAAATTCTGAGTTTTCATGCGCAATATTATTTCTTACTTTATCTGTAAAATCAATTAAAAATTGCAACGCATTTTGCCTTTGTCTAGTTTCTAAACTTGAGCTTAAACTATCAATACCTGTATTAATCATCAAATTATTTAAAAAGTCTCTATCACCCAGAACTTGTTCAAAAACATCTTTATAATAACCATTAAGCTTGCTTTCGTGAAAAAATTCGAATCGAATATATCCTTTTAATTGATTAACGGTAAAATTGGATTTTAAGGTATTATAGTAACTATTAAATGCACCTATTTGGTTATCTGGTGTCTTATTAAATAAATCTGAAATTCGTTTTTCATGACTAAGAAATACATACCTAGCAATCCCAGCAGATAAATCATTAAAGCACAGCCCTCTTTCAGATGCTTTAATTACATAATCATCTATCAAAGTCCGTATAAACCATTCAAAAGTAGTAAATACTGATAAATATAATGAGTTTTCCAATAAAGTCTGTGCTTTTGTCCTTTGTGAACACGGTGGAATATTAGGTATTATTTGATTATATATCTCTTTGTAAGCATTAAACTTTTGCTCAATATCAGTATACATTTATCCCTCTTTAATTATATTATTGACAATATTACCCCATTCATATCTTCTTTCTATATAGCTTTTATTATTAGTTGCACGTGTAAATATTATATTATCCTCTTCTTCTAAGAATTGCTCAAAAGATGCTTTGATTTCCGAAGCATGCGCACGTATCTCATCAATTGAAAATTTTGATAAAACAACCAATTGCAACTCCGCAATACTCTTATTAATACTCGTTACTTTTGGTAAATTAATTCGCTTAAACGCAGTATCTCCAAAAACTAGTAGTGTTTTTTCAACGCTATCAAGTATAAAATTCTCTAATTCTATAGCCGCTTTTTCATCATCTCTATTATCTTTTAAGTATTCAAGTATTGCTGTATTTAACCGCCCAATATATCGGCGTTCACTCTTACCAATATTATCAGGATTATTTGCTTTGACAGGAGTAATCTTCCACCCATTATGATTGATAAACTCCGACATCACTTTCGATCTTAATAAAATCTCCTGATATCCAAAGCGCCTCTTTAAAATTGGTCTATTATCAAAAATTTGATTAACTCGCTCCGTACCTGCAACCTTATTCAATGATTTTATTAATTTACCTCGATACATTACATTTAACAACTCTTGAGAATTTAACTTAGCTGATCCACTATTAATTCTACTAAAAATATCATATTTAATATCTTCTGTAGAATCTTTTTTTATAATTACTACTGGCAATGATACATTATTAAATTTACGCTTAAGACCATCTTCTAAATCTTCAAACTTCTTTTTATTATATTTCGTCAATGTTTCTAACCCATTAAGTGTTAGGGTATTTACATTTTTTAGACTATCAGATAACTTTACCTCTTCTACCACTCTATCACTTTTCATAAAAGCAAATAAAGTAGTTAATCTTTGTTGCCCATCAATGACTTCAAATGTGTCATCTTTATTTTCAGCAAGAAAAATTGTAGGTATAGGTATTGAAAGCAATAATGATTCTATAAACTTAGACATTGTTCTATTATTCCAAACAAACTCTCTTTGATAATCAGGTTGTAAATTTAATTCATTTTCAACCATCATTCTAAACAAATCAGATGTAGACTTGTCTACTTTATCTACATATAGTTTTCTCTTTTCATCTTCTTCATTTGGAACAATAGTCTGAGTATCATCAGATTCTTCGGTCTCTAAATCTATATTTTCATTTTGAATATTTTTTAAAAGAATTTCAGCATCATATTTATCTAAAATATTATCCATAATCCGCTCCTATTAAATATACTCATCGTATATCATTATTTACACAGGCATTATTTTTAATCTGATTTACTATATTCGCAATTTCTACAGCTTCAACTTGATCAAATAGTTTCCACATATCAAAAGGTCTATCAAATGGTGGTTCTACCAATACTTTTGGAGATTCCATATATCCATTAACTGTAATATAGTTAATTACTTGTTTAATAAAGTTAATCTGGTCACTATTCATAGACTTAGTGTTAATCAAATTTGAAAAGGCTTTTTCAGCAGCTTCTGGTCTCATTTTTACAATATCGCGGACAACTAATCCAAACTCTTTGTCTTTAAAATGATCTTCATAATCCTTAGGACTTCCTAATTCATGAGTAAAAATGTGTTCCAAGGCTTTATAATCTGATTCATCAATCGGCTCATTATTAATAAGTTTTTGAATTGCTGGATGATCTTGATGTGTTAAGAAATAAGACTCAACTTTTTCTTGATAGCTCTCAAAAACTTCTGGCATAAGAGTATCGCCTTCTCTAGTTAATAATACTGAGTCCGTAATTGTTGTTATAATAACCCTACGCTCTGCTACATCAAGAAACTGAATTAAATCTCTAAGTTCTTTTCTTAGATGATTTAGCTGTAATGCATCAACAATTTGCCAATATGTATCTTCTTTTATTAACTTCAAGAAATCTTGTTTTTTTCTAATTTGTTCGATACTAATTTTTTGTAATAAAGTATTCGAAAGACTTATTACACGTTTCTTAAAATAGTCAAGAGATTGACCATTAAAGAGATTCAAAATTCCTTCATATACAAAGTTGTCAAATCCTCGTGCCAAATTCTCTTTAACATCAGCACAAATTAAAGGTGCAATATAAGTAATTAAGTCATGCTCATCAATATTTGATAAATACTCAAATGACGTTTTTACACTATATTTATCTACATATTTTAACTGTAAACGAACAACCGGTTTTGTTACTTCTAAATCAGTAATTTCTTTAAAGCACTCATCTACAAGTTCTGAACGCCAGCTTTGATATTCTTCACTGCCGTACTTTTCAGTTTGTAGTCGTGCAATAATTTGAACACGCTTAGCAAAGATTCTTTCACCTAATGTGGCACTATTACCTTTTACTTCTACCGTATTTTTTTGATTTCTAAAATACTCAAAATTTTTACAGTAATCAAAGATATAGAAGTATTTCTTACCTACATAATCACCATTATTTTTATCAAAAAACTCCACATCTGGACAGAGACGAGTCCCACGACCTATCATTTGCCAGAATTTTGTCTTTGATTTTATACGTTTAAAAAATACCAAATTAACACATGCTGGTACATCAATCCCCGTATCTAACATATCTACTGAAATGGCTATATCTGGTTCACCATCTGAAAATTTAAACTGGTCGATTAGATGTAAAGCATGTTGATCACTACTAACAATAACACGTGCTTTCTTTCCTTTTAAAGAACGATATAACAAATTAAATCTCTCTTCAATTAGATAAGCATGCTTTTTATTTTGAGCAAAGATAATAGTTTTACCTAAAGAATCTCCATTATGAGTCTTTATACCATTCTGATCCAGTTCTCTGAGAACATGATCTATTGTATCTGTACTATAAATAATAGAATTTACTTCCGTAGCAGAATAATCTCCTTGAAATTCTCCAGCCTGCTCTAAAGCTTCATCTTCCAATCGTTCTTGATCTTCTTTTGAAAGTTCATCATAAACAATACCATCAGATAAAAACTTTGATTCTATCTCAAAGTTATAATATGGAACTAAATAATTATCTCTTATAGCCTCGTCATAGCTATACGCATATGTAGGAACTCCGTTTTCAACCTCAAAGAAGTCAAATGTATTTCTATCCACCTCAGATTTAGGCGTAGCAGTTAAACCAACAAGAATAGCATCAAAGTATTCAAATATAGCTCTATATTTTTTGAAAATACTACGATGGCTTTCATCCACTATAATTAAATCGAAATGACCAGGAGTAAATAAGCGTTTACCTTCCCCATCTAATGATTTCTCGATAGCATTTAATATTGTAGGATATGTTGAGAAAACTATACGGGCATTTTTATCATCTTTGCTTTCACAAAGGTTACATAACGATGCAGACGGTAAATGTTCTCTAAAAGCATCCTTCGCTTGACTTACTAATGCAATTCTATCTGCTAAAAACAATACATTTGTCACTTGGTTACTTCGAGAGAGCACATCAACTAAGCTTACTGAAGTTCTGGTTTTCCCTGTACCAGTCGCCATAACAAGTAAACTTCTTCTAATTTTATTTTCAAGATTTTGACAAACGGCCCTTATTGCTTCCTTTTGATACGAGCGTGCTGAAATATCATCATTAATTGGAATAGTACTCAAAATAGGCTTGTCTAATTTTCTACGTACAATAAGTCGTTCTAGGTCACTTACACCATATACACTACTTACGTGCCGCATATTCCATTCAAGATCATCCCACATATGAGTTTCATACCCATTTGATAGGAAAATAATCGGCCGTTGTCCATATTCACGTTCTAATGCATTTGCATAAGCTAATGCCTGTGTCTTACCATCATTTATATTGCGGCTAGTTTTCTTGGCCTCAATTAACGCGAGTGGCTTACCATCACGCCCCATTAACACATAATCTACACTAAGATTGGAACCACCTGGAATATATGGATTTGCGACCTTAAACTCTTCAAACACATTTTTATTAGGGCCTTCAAACTCCCACCCCATTAATTTAAGATCAACATCTATTATATATCTACGTGTTTCAGCCTCTGTTTCAGGAACTTTAGGTAAACTACGAGTTACAATATGCTCAAATTTAGAGGCAGATAATAGCTTTGAAAGCTTTTCAATTTCTAAGTACAGATTTTCAATTTGTTGAGCATTTTGAGCAATCAAACTTTCTTGCTCTTTGATTTTCTTAACATCTACTGGAACTATAGTCTTAGGAATTGCATTCTCATCAAATGTGCGTTCCACATAGCTATAACCATAACAATAATCAATCCATTCAATAAAATTGAATAATCCCTGTAACGAAATAATAGCGGTTCTTGGCAAAATCTTAGCGTCAGAATGAACAGCCAAATTCCCCATTTTTACGATTGGTTGTAATTCACGCCATAAAGATTCAGGCAACTCATCTTTAAAGGATTTAGCATGTAACAGTGATTGAAGATTATCTTTATAAGGCATAATCATACTAGTATCCGCTGTATATACCCATTTGACAGCCAACTCTAATGCCTTACGACAACCAATTGCACACATAGATGGTGATGAGTGAAATACACGCTCCGCCTCAATAGCTGCATCTGCAAAAACTTTATACTCAACTATACCTTTAAGAAAATCAAAATTAGCCATATATAATCCCCTATACATGTAACTTCATCTTTTTTATATAATACTTAGTTTAATTATACACTATTTAAGCAAATTTCAATTTGTTGATTTGATGTACTAGCCTTACAAATCTAGTGATTTCTGTCAACGGTGGAAATATCACTTCTAAATTTTCTACTTGAGCTTTGGTTAATGCTTCTCGTGTAGCTCCATTCTTATTTGATAATAACAATAAATATTCTTGATATGATTCGTTTGTTAAACAATATTCTAAAAAAACATTTGAGATTCTACATTGTCTAATAATACAGACATGTTGATTTACTCTTGCAGGTAAGATATCGTCAGGAACAATGCAACAACGCGCTACAGATGCTCCGGTAATATTTAATAGTAAATCATTAGAAAATAGTTCCACCTGGGAAAGCTGTTTAGCCAAAGATTTATCAATATAAACTAAATTATCTTTTTTGAAAGTATTATTATAGACATTCATACTTCTAATAAAAGCTACACCCTTATCAATATAATTTGAATCTCCTCCACGTGGTGTTACACCTGAACCAATTTTTTGTGATATATCTTTTAACTTAAAAACAGGATATTTCTTATCATTTATTATAGGATTACCAAATATTTCGACAAATCGAGATTTAATAAGTAAATCATATTGTTCTAAAATATTATTATATGTAGTCAACTGATTATCAATTAATTCCAATATTTGTCCGATGTGTCGTTGTTCACTATAGGCTCTAAACTTAACTTTTCTTTTTTTATAATCTTTAAAATATATATGGGGAATTGTAGCACCTGTATTAGATTTACCTAACTCTAAATATTTTATAAGATAATACAAATATCTCAGATCAACATTTTCTCTTGGAAAGATATATTGAATAGTACCAATAACAGATGAGTTGGCAGGTAATTGCATTACTCGACCTACACCTGCTCCATCTTTAATAAGTCCTAAATAAGGCTTACTTTGATGAAAAAAATCAACTTTCGTTATTTCACCAGATGCACCATATACTGGATAAATACCACTATTAAATACTAAATCTTTTTGAGCTAAACTTGATGATCCTTTATCACATAGTTCAGCCAACATTATAGAACTCATTTTGCTCACCAAATATGAATTTGATTATCCGATGAATTTTCTATGAGATATTTTTACATTAGATTGGTTAACCATTGCATAATGCATTGTAGTATCAATTTGTTGATGGCCTAATAATTTCTGTACTTGTTCAATGGGCATGCCTTTATCAATAGCCCTTGTTGCCATAGACCGTCTAAACTTATGAGGATGTACCCTCTGATCCAATAAAGCTAATCGACCTAACCTTCTAAGTCTAATTTCTACACCACTAATTTTTAATCTTTCAAAAGGACTATCTAAAGTAACAAATAACGCTTCACTATAGTCCTTTCTTTGTTCCAAATATCGTTTAAGATGAACTTTAGCTTTGGCATCAAAATAAACCTTACGTTGTTTATTTCCTTTACCATAAACAATACATTCTCTTTCTTCAAAATTAATATCACCTATATTAAGGTTCACTAATTCACCTACCCGAATGCCTGTTGAGTACAAAAGGTCTATCATTGCTAAATCACGAATATGTAAACATGAATCTCGAAGCTTTTCAATACACTCTTCCGATAATGTTTCTTTAACTTTACTACCGGTTCTTATCTTATGAATTCGTCTAATTGGACTTTTGATTATATAATCCTCCGCTTCAAGCCAGGAGAAAAAGCTAGAAAGATTTCTTCTAATATTATCTACAGTAGTTTTACTACAATTATTTCTTGATTGATATTCTGACAAATACGCTCTCAAATCATCAGTTTGAACCTGGCGCAATGGCATAACTATTATACTAAGCATATGTTCAATAGTAGCCTTATAATAAGCTAAAGTTCGTTCTGAACAACCTTCAATTCTTTTAGCAGAAATAAACATATCCATATACTCAATATTAGTATATGGATATGTTTGATTATTTTGTGTATTTAAATTCTTTTGTAAAACAATTTGTAAAGTATATAATTCTTTAGCAGACAAAACTTCACTCATATCATGTAATATATCATTGATTAATTGTTGCATAGGTATACCTCTTTTCTTTTATATTAGTATACCAAATGAATGTTAACCAAAATATTCTTGCATTAGTGAATCCATTAAAAGTTGAGTCTCATCTATAGACTTTTGAACATCAGATTTCAATTTGTTGATTTGATTAACTTCTTGAGCAAACTGCTTCTGCAGATTTATAGAAGGTAACAACACTTTTAAATGTCTAGTATCTGTAATCGATAGGTAAGAAATTGTTGTACCATTATTAGATGAATAAAACTGTCTTCTAAACCAATCCGTTTTTACTAACTCCATAAAAAATAAACTATTTACATAATTATTTTTTCTTTTTAGCCATGTAATCATTCCATCTTGAAAATAAAACCTATCATTTTGTTTGACCTCATATATTTCACCAATAGTACCTCTAGCAGTAATTAAAAAATCACCAGCTTGAGGAACATACTTATCTTTTATCAAAGTCATATATTTAAGCTCATCCACATATTGTTTTATATCAACAGCCCTATCATTAATACGATTAATTAAGTCAGTTACCCTATAAAAAGGAACACCATATGCAGTCAATTCCGATTGTAATATTCTTTTACTAGATCCTACTTCAAATAATTCACCAATTTCTATAGTTTCTATAGCATGTTTACCCAGAAATAGTTCATCAAATCGAGATTTTACTAATTCATCTAACTGAAACAATAACTTTCTTTTTATTTCTATAAGCTTATTTACTCTATCTAACCGTTGGACTATATTTTTCTGTATATCAAGATTAGGTAAAGAAATTGACATATTTTTTAAATGTGAAGGGCCAAAGTTTAGCTGAGCACTTCCTGTAACAACTTTAGTTAATACTTTTTTAAATGCAATAGATTTTAAGTAGTACATAAAATATCGTATCTCAAGGACTTCTTTATTTAATACTTTAAATCTAATTGTACTAGTATTCATGCATACTGGTAAATCACTTTGATGGATAAATCCCATTTTACTATCAAAGGAGTCTATTTTTATTCCAGAGGAAGCTATTATAAAATCATTGGGATCACATAAGAAATGACTATACTTATTAAATGCCTCATTTTCTGATATATATCGATCTGACGTTGTTAAATCTATTTTTCCATTTCTTAAATTTGAAACATTCAACAGTTTTACACCACTTGTTGTATATTGATAATTTCTAACACCTGGACCTTCCTGAAAAAATAAAATTTCTGAAAATTTATATAATCTTTTAACCATAATAACCACACAAATATGAATTTATTCATTTAACAATCGTTCTAGCTCAGCTGTTTCAGCCATGATTTGTTCATTTAAAGCTTTAATATTAGCTAATATTTCGCTAGTTGGAGGATATTCGACCGGGATATATTCAATCTCTTTATATTTATTAATAGATAAGTCATATCCATTATCCACGATTTCTTGTTTAGGTACTAAGAAGCTTTGTTCAGTACGCTTCCGTTCACTTTCACGATCAATATGTTCAAAACGATCAATAATATCAGTAATGTCATTATCTTCAATAGGTTGTCGTTTATCATCTAAACTAAAACCATCTGCTTTCATATCATAAAACCAAACATTATCAGTTCCACCAGCTTGAGTTTTTGTAAAAATCATAATCGCTGTAGACACACCTGCATAAGGTTTAAAAACTCCCGAAGGCATAGATATAATAGCACGCAAATGATGATTCTCAATAATTTCTTTTCGTAAAGCTACATGTGCTTTAGATGAACCAAATAGAACCCCATCTGGTACAATACAGGCACAAGTTCCCCCCTTTTTCAAAATTCTTAAAAATAGGGCCAAAAATAATAACTCTGTTTTTTTTGTGTTATTTGTAATACTACGCAATTCATCATTAATTGTTTCTTTATCTAAACTACCTTTAAATGGTGGATTAGCTAAACAAATAGTATATGCATCATGTATAGTATTTTGTTTCGATAAACTATCTTTATAATCAACCTGAGGATATTTGATAGAATGTAACATTAAGTTCATTGCAGAAATACGAAGCATTGTTGTATCTGTATCAAATCCACTAAACATATTACTTTCATAGTGTTTCCAATCATTTTTATCCATTTTTTCACTATGATTTGCACGAACATATTCCGCAGCAGATACTAAAAACCCGGCTGTACCACATGCAGGATCACAAATTATATCTTGTGGTGTAGGCTTTAATAATTTGACCATCATTTCTCGTATATGTTTTGGTGTTCTAAATTGTCCATTCGTTCCAGCCGTAGATAATTTTGAAAGCATATATTCATACAAGTCACCTTGCATATCTAAATTTGCAATGTCATGAGTATATAAATCATCTAATCCAGTAATAATTTTTTCGAGCACTTGTGCAGTCGGAACTATAAATGTTGCAGTAGACATATGTTTAGAAAAGAAATCAAAACCATCCTTTGTTTCATCAGTATCAGGGATTGGTATTAGCTTGCCATGTTCATCAAAATCTGGTAACTTTCCATGCTTCATGGCCTTAATTGCTGGAAATACAAAGTTGGAAACAATATTATAGATTTCATCAGCATTTCTAAATTTAAAATTACTCCAACGCATAGCTTGCCCAATATCCGACTCTGGGAAAATTAATTCTACATCCGCACCAAGTAAAGTCTTACTACGAATATTATTAATTTCTTGATCATCTAATGCACGTATAAACATCAAATATGTAATTTGCTCGATTACAGATAAAGGATTTGTTAAACCTGCAGCCCAGACATTCTCCCATATCTTATCAACTTTATTCTTAATTTCACCTGTTATCATATGCATTCCCCTATCAAATAGATTACATGTTTCTTTCATAATAACATAATCTTTATTTTAATAATATCCATAAAAATAACTGGCTATAAATCTTAGCCAGTTATTTTATACTAGTAATATTTTTACTTCTTCCCCACCAACTGATAGCTCATATCCACTAGCATTTTAACCTTCTCTATATCTTCATATCTTTCAATATCCACCGAGATCCAGTGTTGTTTATTCATATGATACGCAGGGTAGATTCCACTTTCACGAATTAGGGTAGGAATTAAATCAGGTTCGCATTTTAGATTGACTATATCCATAGGTTCATTTGTATCTTGACCTACTTGATACCTTTAAATAGCAAAGATTCCAGCAAACCATTTCTGATTATCTCTACGCCGGACAACAACATAGTCTGGGTATTTCTCCCATGGATAATCAACATCACAGATATATTCTTGTTGTAAATAGTTAATAAAATTATTGCGATTCATTGCTTCCTATCTTATTTAACAGTTGATCTTTCATACATTCCCTTTGGTATAGCACTCATACCTGCCATTCGTTTTGAATATTGTTCTTTATCATTTGAATTTTCAGCATATTGAACAACATCCCTTAATTCTTTTGATGGAATTTTAATATCTAAGTCTGTCATTATAAAGTGAGTATATAAATATTTATCATCATATAGCGATTGAATATACATTTTTGATGCAGATCGTTCTACTTCCATATAAATAGCTGGAGTAGCATCATTCCATACAGTGGCATATTGGATTGGTTTATATCCAGAATAAGGCTTATACATCGTAAAGAACTCTATTACTTCCGCAAATAATTTATGTTTATTAGTCAGCTCTTTGGGAGTTAATTCTCTTACCATGACACCCTCACGATACCCTTTGCCATCAAAACTATAGATAGCATCAGCCTCAGTACCACTGTACGTTAAATTACTCGATTTAAGTGTTTGGAATATAAATCCCTTTATAGTAAATGGTTTAGTCTTTGAAAGTACTTGTTTTGCTGGTTCAATTGAAGGTAATACATAATTAACTAATGGTGACATTAGCTCTTTATATACATATTCTTGATCATGATTCTTTAACAATTCTAGTTCTCTAGACTTACTTAAATCATAAGCAACTTGGTAAGATAATGAAGGATCAGCTTTCATTCTAAAGCTTAGGACTCCTTCTAAAGTTCCCTTTTGATTTTGTCTAACTTCCCATGAACCATTTTTAATAGTCGGATATGAGAATGTATTGTCCTTAGATTTCCCTTCTTTTTCCTTGTGAATCGTGTATTTTAAATTACCTTCATTAAAGATAAAATTGCCCCGTTTTACTTCTGTAGTCATAGGATCTCCTTTAACAGTTACTCCAAATCGACTACTAGAAGGAATTGTAAACTTTATATTTGCTCCATCATTCTTTAAAATAAACACAGAAGATGAAAAGCCTGCAGAATGATTTAATTCCTCTGTAAAGTAAACTAATTCATCTATAGTCCAAGTTTTAGGCTTATTGTCAGCATATTGTTTTCTTATCATAGTATTTACATCGGACTCCATTTGCTTAGCTGTAGCATCCGATTTACGATAGTTTTGATATGCATCCTTTGGAATTGAAGGATCTGCACCTGGTATATTAATATCAATTGCTTGGCTACCTAATGTCACAAAACTAAAACATAGTGCAACCATTAACGCACGTTTCATCATAAACTCTCATCCTTTCACATAATGTCTCTCAAATACTATATATATAGAATATCATATTTTATTTGACTCATAGTAGTATAATATATGTATAGGAACAAGGAGGTGATATCTATGAAATTTACAAAACGTATAATTGTGATGACATTCTTAGCCGTGACTGCTGTGGTATCTACAGGATTTGCTTACGGTTATGTATGCAATAACTCTCAGTACAATTGCAACACTAACACACAATACAACTCCGATAACAATACGAACAATACTAACTATGCAACATCCAACAATGACAACCAAAATTATTGCGGTCCAAACTCTAATTTTAGAGGATGCGGCGGATATAGAAGATAATTTGGTAAGTATACTAAAAGCCTATAGTACTAAAATGTACTATAGGCTTTTGTCGTATATTACAAGAATACTATTTAATTTATCAAAATACAGTTAGGATCAATATGGCAACATACTTTTATCAGGAGTTCATTCTGTTAAAGTATTCAATGGCTTTTGGTGAGAATTCAACGAATGTATTCCCATACGAGAATGGTCCTAATTCATATGGTTGATATACAAGACCTATAGCGCCTTTACCTTTCAAGTAGTAGTTGTCAGAAACATATTCTACATTCCAGTTAGGTAGTAGGTCTGCTTTTTTATGACCTTCA
>JAWERH010000010.1:0-16048 GCA_032482215.1 Veillonella sp.
CCTCTCTTCGTTTTTGAAGGGAGGGATAAGTCTATGAGTGATTATGAAATAATCATGCTCCTCTTACAAGTACTGGCTATTGTCATTGCTTTTGGAGCCTTAGTAGCCCTTATTTGCCTTACAAAAAGCAAATAGCCCTCCGTTACCGCATAGTAGCTAAGTAAACAGAAAGGCCATTTCCTAAGTATTTTGATTTTCGAGATGCGCCTGACGTTTCGACTCGTCTGACTATCTACTTATATTATAGGGATAAAGATATATATCGTCAAATGGTGATAAACCTTATAAATATCAATTAAAAGTACATTCTATATACTAAATTATAAATTTATTAATCATAGGCACAGGCTTGTTTGCATAGTATACTTATGCTAATAAGGTTGTGCTTATTTTATTGAGAGATAAGATTCATTTTTTGAGAGAGGTTTTTATGATTCAACGTATTTTGATGCTAGCCCTTGTGTTGCTAGCTTTCACCATGCCTACAGAGGCAATTACATATCAAGAGTTGAAGACGTCACCACAGTTTAAGTTGGTTCATACTCGATCTATGAATGGTTCTATGGAGAGTGGTGGCTTGTATATCTATTTGAACACGTATTCTATTGAGGCCCTTCGCTATGCACCGCCACAGTATTCTTTGCGCGGGACCTACTATGTTGTGATGGATACGTCTTATCAATCTACCATTGAAGAGCGACAGCTCACTGTGGATTATGATACTAACTATTCGTTAGCGACCCTTATTCATTCGTCTCGTATAATGAATCCGAGTCCGTCTATGATAGCTTTAATTGAGGCTAGTGAAAGTAAGTCTGGTTTGGCTATGACAGAGGTAGATGTGGCGAAGTATACCTTTGATGGGGCGACAAAGCCAATGCATTATGTGAACGATACGCGTAAATTCCCTCTTAATCGTAATAACACTATTATGTATGATATAGCGGATGCTATGTTTATGTCCGTGTATCAGCAGCATTTTGACGATATTGTGGTGCAGTGAGGTGGACGATGAAACGCATATATTTACTTTCACTATGGTTATTAGCCTGCCTCGTATTGCCTATGAAAGGTCAAGCCGTATCACAAGCTGAGTTACTAAATCCGCAGTATTATCAACATATCGACTCTACCGTTGATTCTGGTCGAGGAGATGGCAAATACTTGGACCTTTCATCTGTTAAGTCTGTAACGGCACCGAATGGTCATCGTCGTATTGAAGCCAGCATTTATGTTTCCATGCCTGCTGCTAATATGATTCAAGGACTTTCAGTACAATACGATTACCAAATGGATCGTTCTTTGCGCCATTTGATTAATGCTCATGATAACAGTTTAAAACAAGGTGATAAGACGCCATATATCTCTATTTGGCGTGCAAAACAAGAAAACTCAGGTATCACTGGAACCGTTAATGATGGCGGTACCTATTACAATAATGGACAAATTCGCCAACAACGTGTGTATGCAGAAAACCTAAAAGCTATGATTCTACCTGCTGAATTTGGTGACGAAAAATATAAATTGCCTAATTTGCTCTATCAAAAAGCATATGGTATAGCTTATGACGATGAGACATAATAAATTATTGATAGTATTAGAATGGTCAGAATCGAGGATAGATTTAGATTGATGATTAAACTTGTTTTTTGGTTTCTGTTAAAGTTTGTGCTTTTACTTATTTGGGGATCCTCTATTTGGGGGATTTATACATTACTGTACGATCGATATGTATTAGAAGCATATCCATTAAGAGATTATGTGCCGGTATTGATTTTTTGCTTTGGGAATATTTGGGTTTTACCATGGGTAATTTTATGGTATGAGAAACTATATCCTGTGTTTGATAAACCGAAAATGTATTATAGAGTGAAAGCATGGTTCATTTCTTTAAAAGAACAATCTACCGTGGGTATGTGTATATATAGTTGTATAGATTTTTTAATAAAGTTATGTCTAATAACGTATGGCACTATGGCTGTTTTAGCTGGTTTTATTTTGGCTGGTATTATATTGGTTCTGCCTCTGCTTATGATTATTAAATTGATACTTCATTAGCTTTTGAAAGCTTTTGAGTATGTATTTTGTATTTCTGACAAGGTCTTAACTTATTTACACAATGCAAAAGCCAAGCTATTCATATAAAAATAGCTTGGCTTTTATTAGTGGAGCACTTGTAGCCCTTATTTGCCTTACAAAAAGCAAATAGCCCTCCGTTGCCTAGTGTGACTAGATAACTGAAAGGCCATTTCCTAATGTTTTACTTTTTTCGAGATGCGCCTGACGTTTCGACTCGTCTGGCTATCTACTTATATTATAGGGATAAAGATTTATATCGTCAAATTGAGATAAACCTTATAAATATCAATTAGACGTAAATCCTATATATTAAATTATAAAATTATTAATAATAGGCACGGCCTTATTTGCATAGTATACTTATGCTAATAAGGTTGTGCTTATTTATATTGTAAATGTGAGAGAAAAAGATAAGAGGGTTTTATGTTACGTAAAAGTATAATCATGATGGCATTAGCAGCTACTTTCACCATGAATGTAAGTGCTGTACAGATTGAAGTTCCAGCCGGTCAACCGCCTATGCCAGGTGCTGATGCGAGTATTCCGGCTAATGCGTATGAGAACTATCGGGCAGGTAATCTTAGTAATTATAAATCTAGTGATATTGTTAAGGCTAAGGCCAAATACCAAGATAAGTTAGATAAAATGGTTGCTAATGGTAAGTTGTCAAAGGATAAGTTAGATGCAGAGGCTCAACGGGGCTATAATCAAATAGATTTAGCTGCGAATGAATCAACGGTAATCTTGTTACATGATCAAGATAATAATATTCGTGCTAGTATGCCCGCAGCCATACTAGAAGGGGACTATTTGTCTCGTAGTCGTTCTAATGAGAAAGAAGATTTACAGCTTTTAACTGAGCGAAATACACTCTTTATGTTGGGGTCTAATGTAACGGATATTCTTGATATTGTTAAGGCAAAAGCCGATCAGAAAGGGCAATTCCTATATCCAGAGATAACAGAGGGGACCTGGTTTATGAATGATAAATTCTTAAATCAAAATAATCCTATGATGGGTGCTGTAGTGCGTCTTAAAGAGCAGCCAAATCGACCATATATCGTTGGAATTGCTTATCGGAATCATCCTGTTACAGAAAAAATGGAACAGGTAATGAGTAACTATATCATTCCGTCCATTCATTCTCTGGATGATATGGATTCGTATAGTGAAACGATTACATGGGAAAATTTAACATATCGGATTCCAAAGGGAATGAAGTTGAAAGCTCAGAGAAATCTGGATAATACTACGACTGAAGTTAGAGAGTATGTAGGACCTTCTGCAAGATTTTCTGTGCTTAGATGGCCTGTAAAAGTGGATAATCTATATGGTAACTTTTCTTTTAAAAAGGTTATTAATGCATCTAAAGTAGGTCAACCATTATCTAATGAGGCATTAGTTCAATCTGCTTCTGTTTGGAACAATGGTGTGCCAAGTTATATGATTGATAATTATCGGAAGGGCAAGAAATCTAAAATTCATAGAGTTCTTCGAGATGATAAATATTATTATGCTATTGATTTACTCTATACTGATGGAGCTACGCCGTACTCTCATATACAATTAAGAAATACGGTAGAGTTCTCAGACTTTGGTAATGTAAAATTACTTCGTAAGAAAAGTGTTAATATTAGTAATAAAAATAAAATTAAGAAAGACAAGAAGTAAGTGTATTTTTGTGTTGTAAAACTTAGAGGAGAGAGGGTTTTATGTTACGTAAAAGTATAATCATGATGGCATTAGCGACTGCTTTTACCATGCATGTAAGCGCTGTGCAGATCGAAGTACCAAAGTGGCAACCACCAGTTCCAGGTGCAGATGCGAGCATTCCCGTCAATGCTTACGAAAATTATTCTCATATTAATGAAAAGGCAATACAAGAAGCGGAGGAATTTAGCGTTAAAGTTCAGAAAAGTGTGGAGAAACCCAAGATTGCGATAGAAAAGGTTTTCAAAGAGAAATCTGGATTGGCTAAAGCGGTTAAGCTGGGGGAATACTCACAATCTACTGTCATCTTACTTCATGATGAAAAGAATAATATCCGTTTAACTGTTCCCAATATTAGCTTGCGTGGAGACACGGTTGAATCTAAATCAAGTGATGGTCCTTTATTTGTGGTTCGTGGTTTTACAAGTATTTTGATGGTGGGGCCACCACATGGTAAAGAATTTAGTAAACGTATGCACAATGAAGGTGTCTATACCTATCCGGGCTTAGAAAATGCATCTTGGAAAATCCTTAAAGCCAAGACACATGTAATGTATACGGAGTTTACGCCTAAGAGCACAAACACTACCTATGGTATTACATATCTTGGAGGTGGTGATGTGAAGGAACCATACCAAGATAAAATAGCTGAAGTGGTAATGAGTAATTATATTATCCCATCTATTGAGACTCTATCTAGGCTGGATAATTATAGCCATGTTAAACATTGGGACAATTTCAGTTATCGTATTCCTAAAAAGGCTAAGTTAGTGAGCGAGGCTATAGAAGATAACAAATATGAGGTTCGTACTTATGAAGATTCAGGAATTAAGATCCGTGTGTTACGCTTTCAAATAGACCCTAATGTTGTTGATAAAAGTTTGGCAAAAAAACAAATTTTTGCATTTTTGAATAAATATGGTGACCTTGAGGCTCCTACACAGTATGCAACAGTTTGGAATAATGGTCTTCCAGGCTTCCTAGTTGATCGCTATAAATCTAATGGGGAATCCTATTTACGCCATTTTACAAAGGATTCTGAATATTATTATAGTTATCGCATTGATTATGATGAAAGCAAATCTTCGTATAAGCATAAACAATTGCGTGATATGGTTGAGTATGTAGATTTTGATAATGTTGAAAGTTTACGAAAGGCACCTCAATGGCGTATAAGTAATAGCCATAAAAAGAAGCTTGATGCGGATCCAATCTTTAATCCCTGGTATATGGAATGGATTAAAATATTAACTCAATAAGAAATTTTGTTTTTAAGTTTCATAATATTAGCTAGGAGAGTGCCAATGAGTAAACTCAAATATATCAAAACTATATTAGTGCTTTTGCTTAAGGCTTATCTTGTCTATTTATGGATTAACTTTGTAGAGACATTTGCTCAGCTACTCTATAATATTTATGTATTGAAAGTATATTCATTGGAGCATTTTGGTCTATTTCTATTCTTTCTCTTTGGGAATATATGCTGTATTCTGTGGCTCGTTTTATGGTGTAAGCGATTACCGCCAGCTTTTAACAAGCCCAAAATATACTATGAAATTAAAGATTGGATACGATCTAAGAAACAAGAAGCACCTATCTATAAAGTTCTGTTTGTCAGTTTAGCGCTTATGTTAAAACTATGTTTTGTAGTGTATATCTTAATTACAGCTTCCATTATTTTAAGTATTCCATTGGTAAATCTTTAGTATTCTTTCAAACGTTAAATAAACTAAAAGCCGAGCTTTTATTCCTTAGAATTAGCTCGGCTTTTATTAGTTTATTCGTATATTTGTATAATACGATGCTTATTGTATCGTATATTAGTTCGTTCTATAATAGACTTAGGATAGTTGGACGAGGTTGGGCCTCTCTTCGTCATTGAAGGGAGGGATAAGCCTATGAGTGATTATGAAATAATCATGCTCTTATTACAGGTAATAACGGTTGTTATTGCTTTTGGGGCATTAATAGCGCTTATTTGTCTTACAAAAGACAAATAGCCCTCCGTTGCCTAGTGTAACTAGATAACTGAAAGGCCATTTCTCAAGATTTCATTATTTTCGAGATGCGCCTGACGTTTCGACTCGTCTGACTATCTACTTATATTATAGGGATAAAGGTATATATCGTCAAATGGAGATAAACCTTATAAATATCAATTAGAAGTAACTCTCATATACTAAATTATAAAATTATTAATTATAGGCACAGTCTTGTTTGCATAGTATACTTATGCTAACAAGGCTGTGCTTATTTATGTTGTAATGTGAGAGAAAAAGAGAGGGTTTTATGTTACGTAAAAGTGTAATTATGATGGCACTAGCAGCTGCTTTCATCATGAATGTAAGCGCTGTACAGATTGAAGTGCCAGCTGGGCAGCCGCCTATGCCAGGGGCAGACGCGAGCATTCCTGCCAATGCGTATGAGAATTATCGTCATATTAATGAAGTAGCGGAGCAGAATGCAGAGGATTATAGTGAATTTATAAAATCACAACCTGTAAATCCTAGGTCTGGGATGGATAAGTTGTATCGAGAACGCCCCCGATTGGCTAAGGCGTTAGAGTTAGCAAATTATTCTCAGTCTACTGTTGTATTGATACATGAAGGGGATAAGAATATTCGATTATCCGTACCAAACATTAGCTTTCGTGGAGATACTGTAGAGTCTAAGTCTGGAAACGGGCCTCTATATGCAGTGCGAAGCCTTAGCTCATTTTTAGTAGTAGGGACTCCACATGGTAAAGAGCTCGATAAATATGCTGAAGAAGAAGGGAAATATACATATCCAGGTTTGCACGATGCATCTTGGAAGCTAATGTCAAACAATGCCCATGTAATGTATACGGAGTTTACACCGAATGACTCAAAGACTACCTATGGGATTAGTTATGGCGGTTGGGTTAATACGGAAGATCCGTATCAAGATAAATCACCTGAAGTGGTAATGAGCAATTATATTATTCCTTCCGTAGAATCGTTAGCTGGATTAGATGACTATAGTCGTATTGAGCATTGGGGTAATTTTAGTTATCGCGTGCCTAAGACTGCAAAGCTAGTGAGTGAGACTGTAGAGAATACTCAATATGATGTGAGAACTTATGAGGATACAGGTTCCAAGATACGTGTAGTGCGTACCTCCATATTGGGTGAAAAACGAGATGGAACGGTCATCAAGAGTTCCATATTATCTTTTTTGAGAAAGTATAACGATTTAGAAACACCTACACAATATGCAGTCGTATGGAATAATGGTATCGCAGGCTCTTTGATCGATTCTTACAAGCCTAATGGAGAGTCTTATCTCCGTCATGTTGTGAAAGATTCTGTGTACTTTTACAGTTATCGTATTAATTATGATGAAAGTAAGACCTCTTATACACATAAACAATGGAGAGATATGATTGAATATGTAGGCTTTGATGATGCGGTCAAACTCAGAAAAGATCCACAATGGAGAGAAGACGGGAGCTATAAAGAGAAACTAGAAAGCGGCCCTATATTTATTCCTTGGTATATGGAGTGGGTTAAGCTATTGAATCAATAGTGTGTAATATAGTGAATGTAGTTTGAGCTAATTATAAGAAATTTCAGGAGAGAGACTATGAAAACAAAATATATGGTTATGGGGATTGTTGTAGGCCTACAATTGGTAAGTGGTTATAGTTATGTGACAGAGGCAAGTTGGCTTAGTAAAACTTGGGACCGTCTAGAAACGAATGCCGCGAAACAATCTTATGATTGGCCCAAAGCTGAGCAATATACTCACTATGCGGGAGGACAAATTGTAGGTACTACCTTGCCAGACGAGGATATGATGATCCTTGGTGTTTCGCTGGGTAATACATTTGATAGTGTAAAAGCTAGTCTAGGACAGCCTACTAAAGAAACTAGTAGAGGACTTACCTATGGTGGTGTTACATTTGGGAACTTTAAAATGGATGGTGTGGGCCCTATTGTTACCTATATGATGATCGAGAATCGTGATGCTACTACACATAGAGGTATTGCCGTAGGCGATTCCATGCGAAAGGTCCTTAATGTATATGGTAGACCCGATTTAGTAGATACTAACAATCGATGGTTTTATGGGAAATACCGCTATCGAACTGATATGATGCATGGCATACAATTTGAACAAAAAGGAGATAAAGTCAGCAAGATTTTAATTTATAAATGATTATATTCTTACCATATCTATGAAAAAAGCCGAGCTTTTAATTCATAGAATTAGCCCGGCTTTTATTAGTTTATTCGTATATTTGTATAATATAATTCTTATTGTAGCGTATATTAATGCATCATATAATGTGATTAGGAGAATTAGATGAGGTCGGAAAAATAAAAAAATAGCCCTCCGTTGCCTAGTGTAACTAGATAACTGAAAGGCCATTTCTCAAGCTTTTATGTTTTCCGAGATGAGCCTGACGCAACTACTCGTCTGACTATCTATCTATATTATAGAGTTAAAGATATATATCGTCAAATTAAGATAAACCGGAGGTCATTATGAAAGCATTTGAATCAAAAGACTATAAAGCGTTTACTATGTTTGAGGATCGTTGGGCTCTTGTTACAGCTGGTACGCCTGAGGATTTTAATACTTGTACCGTTAGTTGGGGGAGTATGGGCAACGTATGGGGCCCTAATGGTGGTGACATGTCCACGGTGACGGTGTATATCCATCCGGCTCGTTATACTCAAGAGTTTATGGCTAAATACGATACGTTTACAGTTAGTTTCTTTCCTGAAAGCTATCGCACGGCGCTTGGTTATTTAGGTTCTCATTCTGGCCGCGATGAAGATAAGGTGGCTAACTCTGGTTTAACACCGGTTGCAGCAGGCGATGGGGTAACTTTCAAAGAAGCAGATTTAACATTTGTATGTAAAAAACTGTATGAGCATCAATTTGATGAAGCCCATTTAGCAGATAATGTAAAGGAATATTATGCAGCAAATCCGTCTATGTATACCCAAGTTGGCAAAGATCGCTGGGAACCACATTATATGTACATCGGCGAAGTGGTTGAGGCCATAGAGGGATAGTCTTATATACAACTTATTTATATTGAGGGAATTGTATGATTAAAAGAGCGATTTTAATAGGCCTTTATTCGTTTGGTCTTATAGTAACAGTACATGCTGCCAATATAAATCTTCCTGGTGGAGATGCCATGGTGCCTGATACTGCTTATGAAAGCTATTCTTATAATAGTGTTGATATGGATCTGGTAGAGTCTCAGTTTAGACGTCGCTCAGGCCCTGTGGTAGCACAGACTGTGAAAAATGGGCGTAGGACGGTAGAGCAAGCTAAGGCATATATGGATGGTAATGCCAAGTTTTTAAAACGCCAAGCTAATCAGAGTACAGTGTTCATCTTTGACGATGATACACAGCATATTCGCTTTTCTATGCCTTATCCAAGTCTTGAAAGTAAGGCGATTAATGATAACACTAATTCAGTTGTTAATGTCGTAAATGGTATCCCTCAATATTATATTAAAAGTATGAATGCAGATATCGTAGTCGATGTGGATGATAAGACTACCTATACGGATCGGGCTTTCACATATAAAACGGTAAAAAATGGTCAATGGCAGCAGAAGTATGGGATTATAACACGCATCCCTGGAAAAGAGGAGAAGACTGAGCCACGTACGAGTACGGGTGTTGAGTTTTCCCTGCCTAGTGATACGAATCATGTGTATCGTGTTAACATCATAAATCGTGGTAATGGCAATCCAGATCATATTAGGTATGCAGAAGGGGCTTTAGCGAATTATGTGATTCCATCGGTAGAGGATACAAAAGCAATAGATCGCTATTCTAATGTTGAGAAATGGGGAAACTTTGAATATCGTGTGCTCAAGAATAGTACGAGAAAAGCCGATTATGAGCCTACCTCCTATGGTGAGGAAACGCGTGTTTATAAGGTGGGCGATATAGTACAGCTGATTAAGCGCCGTCCGATTTTTCCAAATGATGAAAAACATTTTTATTCAGGTGCTTTTACTACGATGGATACGATGAGCCGAAAATACCCATATTCAGTTAATGATAATGCGACTATTTGGCGTAATGGTGTGCCTGCATTTAGTGGCAGTGTAAAATTTGATAATGGTATTAATTATACATATTTTACAATCCGTGATGATAAATATGTGTACAGCATTGAAGTTGCTTATAAAGCCAATGCGGTGAAGACGTCTTATCATGATATTCGTAATATGGTAGAAATGGCAAAATTGATCAATCGTCCGCATAAGCAAGAGTTTCCTGCGTTGAAGTACATTTGGGAGGCTGATGTCTTTAGATTGCCTTAAAGCTTAACTAATATTTTGTCTATGTGTAGATATACTTATGCATAAAAAGAAATAGAGAAAGAAAAAGAGCCAGTATTGCGATTTGCAGTACTGGCTGTTTTGATTACACATCTTATTAGATTTTGAACGATGTTTTAATGGGCATGGCTCTCCTCTGTATCTGGGAATAAAACATGCTCTTTTAGTTTAAAGCTAGGATTATTGGTAGACTCAAAAAACTCAATCATATTTCGTAATTTTTGAATCTCTTCAACACTTAAAAAACTTGGATAAAAGATGATATAGGTAAAGCCATAGGTCCCATCATAGGATTGAAAGGTTAGGATGTGATCATCCTTATGAGGTGTATAGATGTGTGTGGATAGCCCAGGAATATTATTATTCCATATAACGGTATAATTAATATAATCTGATGTTGGTTGGTAATAGTAAATATCCCAGAACGTATCTAAATTAATTTTAAAATTGTAATGACCGTTTACAACAAGATTGCGCGCATATGGGTTTTTAGGGATATTATTAGTAGAAACAAAGAATGTTATGTCCCCTTTTTTGTAGGATCTAATATCTTGGTATTCGCTGCCCTTTTCCTCACCTATGTATATAGCATCTTTTGGTACGCGGTATTGTACACCGTTTAAGTTTTCTATGCGTGAATATTGATTTAATTCATTTAGGTTTTGCACAGAGGGAAGCACATAATTAGCCAATAATTTATCTGTAGGAACCTTGTTCAGAACGGGGTTGTTATCATAATAGACAAACCCTGCGTGATATAAAGGGGAACGCATGTTATAGCCCTTAAATTTAAAATTGATCGTGTCGATGGTAAGAGTTGTTTTTTTACCGTTTTCAACGTGCGGCATCTTCATACTATCCCAAGTGCTGTAGGTAACAGTAGGATATGAAAATACAGTGCCCTTTATATCAGAAATGTGTTTTGCTGGATTACGTTTTGCCCTGTCCTGAAAGAAATCACGAACATTCTTGTCGGTTAGTTTTTCATAAGCTATTTTTGTGTTACGCCAGTCATAGTCTTTGTAATCAGCATAGTCAATTTCTAAATTGAGACTCCCATTATTGGTTAATACTCGATAGTCCTCAATAGTTCGACTTGGATTTTTGTAACGTCCTATATCATAATCACTTTTTATGCCCGCTATAGGGAATGAAAGCCGAATTTGGTTGTAATTGTCGTGAATGGAGATAACTGTATTATGGTAATGTTGACTGCGATATATAGAGGCAGCTTTAGCATACTCAATTTCGTTTTTACTAATACCATTAGCCTTGTCTGTTAACTTTAGTGCTTCCACATAGTTTGCTACATCCTTTTCAATATCAGGGCTCGTGGCTTGATAATTTATGTAGACATCCTTTGGAATCTTCGAATCTGCACCAGGAATATTAACATCGATGGCTCCTATTGGTGATAATATAGTGCTTATCATAAAAGCACCCGCTAATAGTGGTAGTTTTGTCATGGTAGTATCTCCCGTTTATACTCTCATATCTATTGATACTGTCATAATCCATTGGTTATGTTACTAAGTATAATTATATTACTAAGTATAATTATATTACATAATACTTATTGTACTGTATATTAGTGCATTATATAATGGGGTTAGGATAGTTATACGAGGTTGGGAAAATAAGATAAACCGGAGGTCATTATGAAACCATTTGAATCTAAAGACTATAAAGCATTTACTATGTTTGAAAAACGGTGGGCTCTTGTTACAGCTGGTACACCTGAGGATTTTAATACTTGTACTGTTAGTTGGGGCAGCATGGGCAACATGTGGGGCCTAGTTGGTAATGATATTTCCACAGTGACTGTGTATATTCATCCAGCTCGTTATACCCAAGAATTCATGGCGAAATATGATACGTTTACCGTTAGTTTCTTGCCTGAAAGCCAACGTAAGGCTCTTGGTTATTTAGGATCTCATTCTGGTCGTGACGAAGATAAGGTGGCTAATTCGGGCTTAACACCAGTTGCAGTAGATAATGGTGTCATGTTTGAAGAAGCAGAGTTAACTTTTGTATGCAAAAAGCTCTACGAACATCAATTCGATGAAGCACATTTAGCGGATAAAATAAAAGAGTATTATGCATCCAATCCTCCTGAATATACAAAAGCTGGCAGTGATCGCTGGGAACCACACTATATGTACATCGGCGAAATAGTTGAGGCTATAGAGAAATAGACAATCTATGTAATATACAAATAAGGCAGTCCATCAGGGCTGCCTTATTTGTAGTTATATTTTTCAAAAGGAGAAAGTGAGAAGGTATTTACTACCTGTATTTATAATAACATAGGGCATGAGTATAAAATGCCACATGATGTTGATTGCAAATTCTTAGTTGTTTGAGCAAGGTTTTATGCTGTAATTTATACTAGATTTTATGATGTAGTTTATACTAGGTTTTAAGGTGTAATTATCACTATATTTTGTGTGTGATTTAGCAAAATAAGTCATAAAATTGATGAAAAATCAGTATATATGAGCCGATAGTGAGGAATAGCTTATATAGTGGGTTCTTTCATTGAGAACTACTATAAATTGTATATTTTGATAAAATTTTATGAATTTTAACCCCACAAAAAGTGCAAAATCTGATATAATAATAGTATCAAAAACGACTACGCGAATGCGTAGTTTTCTTATTTTGTGTTTGGCGTAGGTAGTCCCATGAGTGTAGTGAAGCCCTTATTATGGCTATTAGAACCGTATATCGTATATAAAGCCTATTTGTGGGCGCTCCGCTTTATAGCTCATCCATTGACGTGGGAAGGCGAGATAGACTTATTCTCCTTGACCTTAACGGTGCTGCTCATCCTTGATGCGGTGGCGTTGCCATTGGTGATTTTGTATTGCCCAGGACTCAATCCTAGAAAGCGTATGCCCGACTGGATTGTCCGATTAGGTACACCTATTTATATCGTTCATAATTGGCTAGATGGCAAGGTGGGCGGCGGTACGTCTACACCGATTGTATGGCTTCGCAGAGCCTTACATTCACTATTGCTATTTATCTATTATCTTGTGCCGTTTTATGTGGGCGGTCATCTCGTAATGGGCCTCGTAGTAGCGCTCATGTATGATGTCCTTGTCTGGGCTCATGGAGGTGTGTAGTGGCTACTTGTGAATGGCCGACGACGCCCTTGTATCAGGCGTATCACGATCATGAGTGGGGCCGTCCTATTCATGATGACCGATTGCAGTTTGAGCATCTCTGTCTTGAAAGCCTCCAATGTGGTCTCAGTTGGCTTACGATTTTGAATAAACGAGACATTATTCGAGGATGCTTTAATTACTTTGATATTGATGCGGTTGCTACTTATGGTGAAAGCGACATCGAACGGATTATGCAGACTGAGGGCATGCTCAAGTCTCGCCCTAAAATTGAGGCTATCATCAATAATGCTTTTGCTTTTAAACGTATTCAAGATGAATTTGGTTCGTTTTGCAACTATATCTGGGCTTTCACAGATAATAAAACTATTATTTATGAAAGCCACCCCGATGGGCATGTGCCAGCAAAGAATGGTCTGTCTACGCGGATTAGTAAGGACCTGAAGAAGCGCGGGTTTAAGTTTGTAGGCCCCGTTACTATTTATTCCCATCTGCAAGCCAGTGGCCTTATCAACGATCACGGTAAGGACTGTCCTTGTTTTGATGAGATTAATAAGACCGCAGATATTGCTCGATTGCCTGCAGACGCTGAGGATTAATACAGGTTGTAACGTATTTGTATAATCGTTAGTTAACAATAGTTTTTATACATGATTGGTTTTACAAAATTGAACTTGTGTTAAACCGCACTTTAAGGTGTACACTATAGTCGATGGAAAGATAGCGTTCCATCATATGTCGGCCCGCTTTATATACAAACACATATATTCTCTCTCTCCAAAGCGGGTCTCTCATATACTTCTCTCTCAATATATGTTTTTATCTAGGGCCATATAACGGCATAGATTGGTTGTATACCACGATAAATTGATTTATTTCGATATAGTTGGTATACTGATGATGAAATAAGCTATTACTTTCACAATTTAGAAAGGGAAATATATGATTGGTTTGGGCACGGCCATTAACATTGGCCTTATCATAGCCGGTAGCTTGTGCGGTCTCGCATTCGGCCGGTTTATGAAAGAAAATTTGAAACAGACGCTCATGATGGTGAGCGGTATTATTGTTCTCCTCCTCGGGATGAGCGGTGCTATGCAGTATATGCTAGTCATCGTGAACGGAACGATACAAACGACGGGGCCTATGCTGATGATCATTAGCATGGTGGCAGGCGCCGTAATTGGTGAGCTCATCGACCTTAATCGTTGGATCACGGTATTTGGTGACTGGGTAAAAGCCAAAACTGGTAACACTGGTGATCCGCAGTTTACGCACGCCTTTATTACGGCATCCCTTACGTTTACAGTGGGAGCCATGGGCGTACTCGGTTCTATTCAAGACGGCTTAACGGGTAATTACCAAACGCTCTTATTAAAAGGTATCCTCGACGGTATCATCGTTATGGTTATGGTATCCTCTATGGGGAAGGGCGCGTTGTTCTCCTTTATTCCTGTAGGGATTACTCAATGGATTATTACCGCTATGGCACACATCGCAGCACCGTTGATGACACCGAGTGCCATCGATAACCTATCCTACGTGGGCTCTATTCTGATCTTCTGCGTCGGTATTGACCTCATCTGGCCTGGTAAAATCCGTATTGCGAACCTATTACCAGCCATCTTTGTAGCTATGGGGCTTACATTCTTGCTCTAATGTAAATCGTATTATGAATACTAAGAAAAATAATATATAGATTTTATAAGAGACCTATATTCTCTAACCTTTCACTGCTGTACTTTGCACATGAGAGTCTAGAGAATATAGGTCTTTTTATATTTGTAGCCATTATAAAAGTTAGTACTAATATTTGCTGATCTTCAAGTGATAACTAGAACTAGATACATTCCGAAATAGGTGACCAATAGAGTCAGACCAACAGTAGGATTTGACTGATATTTTAGAGAAATCTTTTACCGAAATCATTTATAGAATAAAGTTATTCCACAATATACCTGAAATACAGGTATATATTATTGAGTTATACCTGTAAAACAGGTATAATCAAAGGAGAGGTTCTATGATTATCGGATTTAAAGATAAGGAAACAGAAAAGGTTTACCATCAGAGTTTTTCTAAACGCTTTTCACCGTTTATACAAAGATTAGCTCTTCGTAAGCTAATATTATTAGATAATGCTGAATCGATACAGGATTTAAGGTGGCCACCTGGTAACCGATTAGAGTTATTGCAAGGCAATCGCTT
Source organism: Veillonella sp. (assembly GCA_032482215.1). GTDB lineage: Bacteria > Bacillota > Negativicutes > Veillonellales > Veillonellaceae > Veillonella. The sequence continues at coordinate 15,466 of JAWERH010000010.1, forward strand.
TGGCCAGTATAGTTTACGGATTAATAGCCAGTATAGATTATGTTTTAAAGTGAAAGATATTAATAGTTTTTATGATGTAGAAATTATAGATTATCATTAATAGAGAGGGGATACATATGGACAAGTTTATTCCAACACCTACCATCAGTGAAATATTAAAAGAAGAGTTTATGGAGCCATTAGGATTATCTGCTTATCGATTAGCTAAAGATATACATGTGCCTGTTTCACGTATTCAGGAAATCTTGAATGGAACACGAGCTATTTCAGCAGATACCTCTCTGCGTTTAGCTAAATACTTTAGTGTTTCTGAAGGATATTTCTTGCGGTTGCAGATGGATGTTGATTTACGTACCGCAAAGCATAGTGCAGGGATGGAGGAAGTATTAAGCTCTATTGATCATTGTAATGCATTAGAACCTGTGGACTGTCAATAAGATATTGATAATTTTCGATGTATTTGGTACACTTAACTTATAAATATATCGTTATAACATTATGTATTACTATAAGGAGACGCTATGTTATTCGTTGAATATCCTAAATGCACAACATGCAAAAAAGCAAAGAAATTCTTAGATGA
>JAWERH010000011.1:0-13006 GCA_032482215.1 Veillonella sp.
TGCAGCGCTTGCTGTAGTCGTAAGCTTTATGTTCCCTACTACATTACACCTTGCAGCTAGTGCAGCTGATGCAGCTCCACCACAAGGTATCGTAGAGGTTATGAAAACACTTCTTAAAAATATTGTTGATAACCCTGTGAAAGCCTTAATGACTGCTAACTATATCGGCATTTTAGGTTGGGCACTTATCATCGGTGGTGCGTTACGCCATGCCCCAATGAATACTAAAGAAGTAATGGAATCTATCGCTCAAGCTATTACAACTGTAGTAGGTTGGATCATCCGCTTTGCGCCTCTAGGTATTATGGGGCTCGTAGCTGACTCTATCGCTACTAATGGTATAGAAGCTTTAATCGGCTACTTCCAATTACTCGTATTGCTACTTGGTTCTATGATTTTCGTAGCATTAGTTGTAAACCCACTTCTATCTTTTGTATACCTTCGTCGCAATCCATATCCATTGGTATTCAAATGTTTGCGTGAATCTGCTATCTATGCGTTCTTTACTCGTAGCTCTGCAGCAAACATTCCTGTTAACCTTGATTTAGCAAAACGTTTAAAACTTAACCCAGATATGTATTCCGTATCCATCCCATTGGGTGCTACTATCAACATGGGTGGTGCAGCGATCACAATTACAATCATGACATTAGCTGCTGCACATACACTTGGTATCGTTGTAGATGTCCCTACAGCAATCCTTTTATCTGTTATTGCTACTATCGGTGCTTGTGGCGCTTCTGGCGTTGCTGGTGGTTCCCTACTTCTAATCCCTCTTGCTTGTTCTTTATTTGGTATTTCCAATGATATCGCAATGCAAGTTGTAGGTGTAGGTTTCATCATTGGTGTTTTACAAGACTCCACAGAAACAGCACTTAACTCCAGTACAGATATTCTCTTCACAGCTACTGCAGATTATGCAAAACGTGGCTATCACGAAAACTGGGATTAACACCTATAGGCGGTCCTTCGGGACCGTCTTTTTTTGTGTTCAATAGATAAAAAATCAGCCTTACTATACTACTTTCAGTACTACTCAGTGTATAATATAAAGAACATGCTCTAACAAACAATATAGATATTTATATTAATCATAATTGTTTATATTGAACACAATCATCTATATTGATTTTCTTCAATATAATGTTATAATAGAGTTAATGATAATAACTATTAATAGATATAAATAGAAAGGAATCAACATGAAACAATACGATATTATTGTAGTTGGTACAGGTGGTGCAACCATCGTAGCTGATGCTGCTATCAAAGTGGGTAAAAAAGTAGCTATCATTGAAAAAGGCAAATTTGGTGGCACATGCCTAACTCGCGGTTGTATTCCTACAAAGGTTATGGTTACAGCAGCTAATGCAATCCAAGAGGTAGAAGAATTCAAAAAAATCGGTATTAATGTTAGCGATGCTACTATGGACTGGGACACCGTTTCTAAACGTACATGGTTTAAGATTGACGAATCCGCAGGCATCTACGATTATTACAACGCTTTCGATAATGTTGACGTATACCGTGGTGCAGCTAGCTTTGTATCCGATAAGGTTATGAACATTCATCTCAACGATGGCTCTGGTACTGTAGAAATCACAGCCCCTACTATTATTCTTGGTACTGGTGGCTATAGCAATATTCCGAATGTACCAGGCTTACAAGAGGCAGGTTATCTTTCTAGTGAAAGCCTTTTTGGCGATAAATTCCCTAAACAACCATATAAATCCCTTGCAGTACTCGGCGCCGGCCCTATCGGTGTAGAGTTCGGTCACGTTTTTGATGCTGCCGGTACTGAAGTTACCATCATTCAACATAATGTACGTCTTGTACCTAAGGAAGACGAAGAGATGTCTGAACATCTTCTCCAAAACTATCGTGCTCGTGGCATCAATGTTATATTGAACCAAGACACTGTTGAAATCCGTCAAGAAGATGGGCTCAAGGTAGTAGTCACAAAAGATCGTACTACAGGTGAAATCACAGAAACTAAAGTTGAAGAAATTCTCGTAGCTGCCGGTATTCGTCCAGCAGTTGAAGAATTACACCTCGAAAATACAGGTATTGAAACATTGCCAAAAGGCTGGATCAAAACAAATGAATTCCTTGAAACATCTGTAGATGGTATCTATGCATTAGGTGATGTAAACGGCGAACCTGCATTCCGTCATCGTGCAAACTACGAAGCAGATATTATCGCCCACAATCTATACTTCGCTAAAAACGAAGAAGATTTCCGTTGGGCACGTTATGATACATTGCCAAAGGTTACCTTCTCCTACCCTGAAATCGGTAGCGTAGGTCTTACTGAAGCCGAAGCTATTAAAGCTGGTTATAATGTAGGCGTAGGTAAAAACTACTACTCATCCACAGCTAAAGGCTATGCAATGGGTATTAATCCTGGTGATGTAAATGATGGCTTTGTAAAAATCGTAGTCGATAAAGATACAAATCATATCCTTGGTATGCATGTAACAGGCCCTCAAGCCTCCATCTTATTCCAACCTTACGTTAACCTTATGAATAGCGGTGTAACACCATTGACAGCTATCAATGAAGAAATCGCCTCTGAACGTACAAAACGGTTGCGTGAAAAAGGTATTACTCGTGATATGGATCCTAAATCCGTTATCACTGTAGGTGAAACTATGAGTCCACACCCTTCTCTTGTAGAGGTAATTATGTGGACACAAGTATACTACGAACACCGTTGGTAATACTAACTACATAATAACTACGTAATAACAATGTAATAACGACAAAAAGGACTGTGTATAAACACAGTCCTTTTATTGTACCCGGTATTCTAAATGGATTAACGACCCATATCAATTGTATTATCCCAAATAATATTTGTTCTGCGACCATCGAAGCCTTGATCTGGTTCAGGTGGTAATTTACTAGATTTACTTTGACCTACATAAGCACCTGTTTCAGCATCTACAGTAACTACAGTCTTTTTGCCGTCTTGATGCATTGTCATATAGTATAGAATCTTACCTTCATGAGCTTCGATTTTCCAACCTTTTACAACTGCATCTGCGCCAAGTTGTTGTTTTGCAACGCGCTCAGCTTGAGCCGCTTCAATTACTTTATCTTTATTGAAGATTTCACCGATAACTTTTTTAGGTTTGCCACCTTCTTCCATATTAGAAGTGTTACCAGTGATTACGTCGATTTTCATCTTGTATTGGTGATATTTACTATAGCCTACCACTTTGTAACCATAGTTCAAATCGTTGGAGTTAAGCTCTACAGAATGTAGTGCTGCATTAGGATAGCGATTTTGGAAAATAGTACCAATTTTACTCATAGTCATAACCATGGATTCGCCTGGTGCACGTTGTACAGAAATATCAGTACTTGTTTCAGGTTTTGTTTTACGCGCATCTGCTACACTTGGTGTAGCAACGGACAATACGCCAACCGCCAATACACCTGTTAATACCATAGAAATTAACTTTTTATTCATTACATATCCTCCTACTATATACAATGCTTTCACCAATAGTAAAAGTCATCTGTATACTAGAATTACTATAAGTTCGTGCTATATACAACAGCACACAAAACATACATAAATAGATATATTATTTAGACAATATACTATAAACCTTCATTTGATGCAAGTCGATCATCTACGTCCGTCATGAGCAATTTGTAGCATGTAGCTACTAAAGGTACGCCAATCAACATGCCAGTAACGCCCATTAAACTACCGCCAACGATAACAGCTGCAAACACCCACAAACCAGGTAAGCCAACGGAATTACCTACAATCTTAGGATAAATAAAGTTACTTTCAATTTGATGAAGCACTTCTAAGATAATCACATAGATCAACGCATCCATAGGGCTTACAGTGAGTAAGATAACTGCACCTATCACGCCGCCCACATAAATACCTAACAATGGAATTAATGCAGTAAGGCCGATAACACAAGCAATTGTAGTGGCATATTCAATATTGAATGCCCATAATGAAATACCAACCATAATACCTAAAATCAAGGCATCTATGAACTGGCCTACAAAGAAGTTACTGAACGTTTGAACAGCAACACGTGTGACATAACTAACACGGTTAACCCACTCATCAGATGCATAGGCTCTTAAAATACGTTTGCCTTGCATCATAAGGCGCTCTTTATCGAGCAACATATAGATGGCAAAAATCAAACCAAGTCCTATATTTAAAGTCCAAGATAAGGCTGTTCCCATCGCATTCACAAGGTATGTACCACCCTTTGTGCCCCACTCGCGCGTATACTTCACAACACTTTCACCACTCAAGGTATCCATAAGTGTTTGATTGGATGCCATCGGAATAGTTGATGTAAGGTGTTGCATCCAAGATTGGAAGTCTGTATACAACTGCGGTGAAGAAGCCACGATGATCGACATGGAGTGAATCAATTGTGGAATCGCCATGCGAGCAATAAAATAAACGATAGCACTGATTGTGACAAAGGATAAAATGAGGCTTAAAGGTCGTCTAATTTTATTTTTCCAACCTGTTTTACTCTTGGGCCACAGCCAGCGTTCATAACGCACCACTAGAATATCTAGCACAAATGCGATACAAGCACCTACTATAAGCGGAACAAAAGCTGTAACGACGGCATCAATAGCATTAGCAATATCGCTGATACGCAGTGCCATCATAATCATAACACCCGCCAATATTATGGCCCCTATGAGCGGTTTATAATACTTAAATCTTTTCATATATAACCTACTTTACTATACTCACAACGCATACATTACCAAAACTTAATGAACATTGTATGACCTACGATCGTATGCAAGCTTAGTATAACACAAAAGTCCACCTTATCACATGCTCGGTCCCCCGATGAACACGAGAGCATGATAGAAGGTGGACTATATTGTATGTCTAATCTAAATTAGATTGAAGATTAGCGATGAATGTAAACGTCTACACGACGGTTTTCAGCTTTACCTGCTGCAGTGGAGTTAGTTGCAACTGGTTTAGTGTCGCCATTAGCAATACCGATTAAACGATCAGCAGATACGCCGTTGTTTACTAAGTATTGAGCTACATATTGTACGCGGCGTTCAGACAAGCCAACGTTGTATTGAGGAGTTGCGTCAGTATCAGCATTACCCAACAATTTAACTTGGTCTTGAGAGTATTGGTTAGCAGCATTTACAGCAGCTGTTAAGTTTGGATATTGGTCTGCACGAGCTACATCTTGGTCGGAATCGAAGTAGATGGATTCTACATAGTAATCCAATTTAGGAGTTTTGTATACAGGAGCTTCTACTACAGGAGTTGGAGTGTATACAGGAGCCGGAGCTGGAGTGTATACAGGAGCTTCGGATTTTTGACCACCGAAACGGTAGGACAAGCCAACTACTGGACCTTGGAAAGAGATATTTTTGTCTTCAGTTGCTTGAGTGTTGATATAACGGTAACCAGCATTGATATCTAAGTTTTCTCTTACTTTATAGCCTAAGCCAGCCTCTAAAACTGTAGTTTTCTTAGTACCTAAACCAGCTTTACCATAAACTTCTACTTTAGAGCCAAGGTTAGCTTTACCAATCACACCTGCTTGCGCAATGTTGTTAGTACCACCAGCATCATGATTATGAATACGAGCATAACCACCATATACTGCAACATTTTTGTTCAAAGAACGAACTAAGTTCAATTCATGCATATCAGTATCATGATGTTTAGAATTCAAGCCATGGTAACCATATTGAATGCCAGTTTTGTTAGACCAACCATAAGTCAAACCACCATCGAAGTTCCATTTGTGAGCATCTTTGCCACTATCCATTTTTGCTTCAACACTAGCTGCACCAAGATCAACTTGGAATTCACCTTTGTTAAATTGAGTTTGTGGAGTTGCGCCAGCTACGGATACGCCTACAGCAGCAACTGCCAATAAAGCTAATAATTTTTTGTTCATTATAATTCCCTCCAATAACAGCCTAAACAATACACAGGCCTTTGGCAATAATATATTTTCATTTTACACAATTTTTCGATAAATTTCAATATTTTTATGAATTTATTATGAAAAATTCGAATTTTATCTATATGCGGATGTTATATGTTTTATATTCAAAAAAGAAAACGCCTACACTCGTAGGCGTTATATTTAAATTAATTATCTTTCACAGAGAACCATGCACGATGGAATACAGCTGCAATCGCACCACCTACTAAAGGAGCAACGATGAAGAGCCATACTTGAGCCAATGCTTCACCACCTGTGAATACAGCTGGAGCTAATGCACGAGCTGGGTTTACGGATGTACCAGTCAATGGAATACCGATCAAGTGAACCATTGTCAATGTAGCACCAATTACAAGACCTGCAAGAGCAGATGTTTTTTCACTAGCTGTTACACCAAGAATTACAAGTACAAATACAAATGTAAGGAATGTTTCCACTACAAATGCACCGCCCATAGAAAGGCCCACAGCACTCAATGTACCATAGCCATCAGCACCAAAACCAGAAAGTGTTTCAGAACCATTTACGACTACACTCAATAAACCTGTACCTGCAAAAGCACCAATAACTTGAGCTACTACATAACCAGCAAAATCCTTAACGGACATACGGCCAGAAAGCCATACACCAATGGATACTGCAGGGTTTACATGGCAACCAGATACGTGACCGATTGCATATGCGCCAGCAACGATTGTCAAACCGAAAGCCAATGCAATGGCTACAACGCCCAAGTAACCTAAACCTAGACCACCAGTAAAACCGCCTGTTACAACAGCAGTGCCAGTACCAAAGAATACCAAAATCATTGTGCCAATAAATTCAGCAATATACTTGTTCATGTTCTTTCTCCTTACAATACCTTTATGAACTAAAAAGGCATGATCCCTCTCTTAGGGTTATTCATGTTACTCTCATTAGTATAAACATTTTATAAATTATGTCAACGACTTTTTTCGATATAATTTTACAAAATGTTTTTCTATAATGAGATGTTAATATCATGATTTTCATCACACAATAAATTCTATAGAATGTGTTATACTAGTGATGCATATTTTGTAGAGATTTCTATTGTAAATAGTACTTATATAGGAGGAACCATGAGTAAAACAGCTTATATTGTACGTCATATTAACTTTGAAAATGCCGGTATCTTAGAGGCAGTCCTTATTGATCGAGGGTTTAAACTAACATACATTGAAGCTCCCCTTGCCAATTTCGAACACTATGATGTGACAGAGGCTGATTTAATTATCGTTTGCGGTGCCCCTATTGGCGCATACGACGAAGAACTCTATCCTTTCTTAACAGATGAAATCAAATTTATTACCGATCGTATAAATAGTAAAAAGCCATTACTTGGCATCTGTTTAGGTGCCCAACTCATATCCCGTATTATGAGCGGTCACGTAGGGCCTATGAAACATGGCAAAAAAGAAATTGGCTTTGGGCCGCTAGAATATACACCTGAAGGGGCCTCCTCCCCTCTAGCATTGCTTGGCAATGTACCTGTCCTTCACTGGCATGGTGATGAATTTGAAATCCCTAAAGGTGCAGTGCGTCTTGCTAAAACAGAGCTATGTCCAAATCAAGCATTCTCCGTAGACAATCATATCCTAGCGCTTCAATTCCATATGGAGGCTGATCCTGCTGTAATTGAAAGTTGGCTTGTAGGCCATTGTGCAGAGCTTTCTAATGCAGGTATCGACATCCCTAAATTAAGAGAAGATGCAAAACGTCTCCGTCAAGAGTTGCCAGCTGCTGGCAAAGCCGCTTGTATCGCTTGGCTTGAACAAAATCATTTATAAAAATAAGAACCGCCTTAGTAATACTAAGGCGGTTCTTATTTCGTTCTTATATATATCCCTTACATAAGATGTTCTGGTCATATAACACATTCCCCAATGTGTCATTTTTTCCACATTTGGTATTGTACATCAAACAAATTGAATGCGCAAGAAGTTATTCATAAATCTTTCATAAATTATTTTATTTTTTTCAATATAAGAATGATACTCATATACAAATATTGATAGGTTTAAACAATTTTATGCTGCCATGCCCCACGAATAAATCGTACGTAAGAGCAACATAAACGAAGCGACTGATCAAAGCATAAAGATAACCATGCGCCTAATAGTCCTAAACCAAAGGTGATACACAATAGGTAAGTAATAATAGGTCGTATTATAGCCACGCTAACAAGGGAGTATTTCATAATATAATAGGTGTCCCCTGCCCCTTTTAGTACACCAGAGTATACTTGTTGCAGTGCTTGCGGAAATGCAGCAATAGCCATGATGCCCATTAAAGCCCCTGCTAACGTAACGACTTCACTTTCACGTGTATATAATTGTACCAAAAGATCCCCAGGACCAATAAAGATCAAAGCACTGACAAGGCCCACAACGAATCCTATACGAGCTCCAATTTTACCATAAGTCTTTGCAATATCAGGTCGTTTATGACCAAGGCTCTGTCCTGTATGGGATGCACCAGCAAAACCGAGCCCCATTGCGAAGTAGTAGAATATATCCATCAAATTCATACATACATAATGAGCAGCTAATGGAATAGCCCCTAAGGATGCAACGATCATGGTATACGTATACATACCAAAACGTTCAAAGAACTGCTCCCCTAGAGAGCTGCCCCCAACGTGAAACATCGTATGAAGTACAGGTCTTTCAAAGGTCCATTTGGACGGATGTCGCAATGTTAAACCTGTAGTCGTATGCTGTGAGATAGTACGCAATAGCAACAAAGCAATAAGAGCACTACTGATCATAGTGGACACCCCTGCCCCCATAACACCGAGCTCAGGAAAGAACCCAATACCATAAATCAAGAAAAAGTTCATAATGGTATTTAAAATGTTCCCTACTACATTCGATTTAAAAATGACTTTTGTATTACCATATCCGATTAGTGCAGCCCCTACAATTTGGCTAAAGGACTGAAAGATAAGGCTGATAACAACGAAGCGACCATACCAGACCGCAGTTTCTATATAACCATCTTCGGCGCCAGTAAAGCGTAAAATATGCTCTAAATTAAAGAAGCACGTCACTAATAGAGGCACATAGATTAAGAAATTCAATAATATAGACTGCTTAAGAACTGCATTCATACCATCTACATCATCTTCACCATGACGGCGAGCTATGATCGCAGTAACAGCAATAGATAAAGCACGACAGAAAATGAGCATCACCATTTCAGGCTGTCCCATAATACCGACCGACGCAAGCGCAGACGCACCAAGTGCCCCAACCATTGCCAAATCGATGGCTGTCATAAATTGTAACATCAAGCCTTGTAATGTAGCCGGCCAAGCAATTTTCAAATAATTACCATACAGTTGCTTTGTCGTCCCTACGGGACCTAACCGCTCTGCAGCGGGCAACATGGTATCAACTGAAAGCCATCGTTGTATGCGTGCTAACATAGTAACTCCTATTCATGTAAGATCATACAAGGTGGAGCAAAATTCTTAGCCCCTTAACATCTTAAGTATTATATCACATAATATATGAAAAGTCATTCATATATAACAGTTTTATTTAATAATCTATATCAAAAATGCAAAAGAACCCCTTACCTACCCACTTATACCCATTAGGGTATAAACGTGATAAGTAAGAGGTTTCTTTTTTACAATTCCAGTTCTTTAAAATGATTATTATTGAAATTACATCTCACTAGAATAGAGAAATTACTTCAAGTAAAACTTCAAAGACTAGAGTGTTAGATTAATCAGTATCGATTATCTTACTATATACTGATTAACCTTTAGATGCTAACAATTTGTCCACTGCTGCGCGCAAATCATCTAAACCTTGTTTTGTTTCAGCCAATTCTTGACGTTGACGTTCATTTTCAGCTTCCAATGTGTTTAGACGAGCTGCTTGATCAGCAATAACATATTTTTGTTCAGCATTTTCCTTCTTGAGGCTAGATACCTCATCTTGCATTACATACACAGAGCTAATAGGACCTGCTTTGTAACGATCAGGAATATTTTTCTTTTCTGGGCTAGAACCAAATTTATGGGTTACACCAGCATTCACCATATTATGGTTGCCACCAACGGAAACACCTACGTTGAACATAGTATCTTCGTTAGTGTAATGCGCAAGACCAAGAGCTGCTGCAGTTTCACCACGGTAGTTGCCTACGCCCGCCATAATTTGAGTTGGCTCTAATGGATCATATTGAATTGGTTTCAATGCGGCCATAGCAGCTGCATGAGCACCAACACGTTGTACTTCACCTGCGACTTGACCAATCGCATCACCCATTTTTGCATTAGATGCTTTCAACTGACCAATATTCACAGCATCTGTATCATCAGAACCAGGTGCCACACCTTTAATTTGATTATTACCATTATTGAGGCCATCCTTAGTCAAGGATACAGGACCTGCATTAGGATTATTCGGATTTGCACTACCAGGTGTAATTGTTATGCCATTACCATTTGTTACAGTTGTGTTACCAGCTGCATCTTTAAATGTAGCAGATTTCATATCTGTCAGCTCTGGATTTACGGCATAGCTAATTGTTTTACCTGCATGGCTAACCATCATATTATTGCCTGCTTTGAAAGTAAGCGTTTCATTTGGTCTAATTTTTTCTGGTGCTGCACTTGGTGTGCTATTTACACCAGAACCTTCTGTACCAACGGTAGCATCCCAGCCTGCATTAGCTACAGCAGATTGTACTTGATCTTCGGTGGCTGCGCGGCCAGAAGTAATGTTGTTAGGGTCCCACGTTTTATTAGTCAAACCTGTTACAACACCATCTTTACCATTTACTGCAACAGGATTATTGCCACCTGTAGTAATGATGCCATCTTTGCCATCAATACCTACAGTACCAATAGCAGCTTTACCATCCTTACCGTTAAGAGCAATCTTATCTGCTACTTTCACAGAACCATTAACGCCATCAATAGCAACGGCATTTGTACCATCACCAGCTTTAATAGTTCCATCTGTACCATTAATCGCTACAGCATTACCATCTTTACCGGCTTTGATCGTGCCATTTGTACCATCCACAGTAATTGCTTTTCTTGGATCCGCTGCACCCAAGGTAATCTTATCATTCAACTTGTTATCGTAAACGATATGACCATCTGGAGCAGTAGTTTTAGTCAATACTATATTGCCAGTAGTATTATCGGCGCTTTCACCACCATTAGCAGTTAATTCAGTTGTTGCCGCCTTAGTCTTCGCATCTAATTGACGTACATTAACAGCATCTGTGTCATTTGTGCCATCAGCTACATTAACAATCTTATTATTGCCATTATCAAGGCCATTACCAGTTAAGGACACTGTATCTTTACCAGGTTTTGTAATCGTTACACCATCCTTAGTGAAAGTAGCCTTGTTGCCAGCAGCATCCGCCACTGTTGTACCAGTAGCTTCAACCTTAGTTGTATCGCCTGCTGCATTTGTTACTGTTGCACCAATAGAAGCAACATTTGTTGTATTACCAGCTGCATCTTTAACAGTAGCACCTTTAGCGTCAACCTTAGTTTCATCACCAGCAGCATTTTTCAATGTATTGCTAGTCGCATTAGATACATTAGAGTTACCTGCATTATCTGTCAAATTATTGCTTGTAGCATTAGATACGTTAGAGTTACCCGCATTATCTGCCAAAGTATTGCTAGTTGCTGTCGCAGTATTCGTATTGCCATTCGGATCAGCAATCGTATTAGATGTGGCATTTGATGTGTTTGTATTACCTGCACCATCATCGATTACATTTTTATCTGCTGTATTTGTATTCGTCTTAGCACCATCAGTGATAGTAGTCCCCGCTGCCGTAGTGGCTGTGGATTTTGTACCATCTACAACAGTGTTACCAGCCGCATTAGATGTATTCGTTTTACCACCATCAGTTTGAACGATACTATCGCCTTTGATAACAGTTGTTTTACCACCAGTGGCATTGAATATAGCAGACTCCATATCTTTAAGATTTTTGTTTAAGGAGTACGCTAAAGTTTTACCATTTTGGTCAATAATGAGGTTATTGCCAGCCTGTAATTGAACCTCTTCACCACTAGAGATCTTAGTCTTAGCAGAGCCATTAGCTTCACCAGTGGAACCAGCTACTGTACCAGAGTTTATATTCCAACCAGCACCTACTGCATCAGATACTTGTTGTAATTGATCTTCTGTTGCAGCTCGGCCAGAAACAGCTTTTGTAACACCTGGTGTCCATGCTGTATTTGTTAAACCAGTAACAGTACCTGCAGCACCATCTAATTTAACAGCATTAGCACCACCTGTAGTGATTGTGTTATTCACACCATCTACAACTGCAGAACCTGCAGTTACCTTACCTACAGTACCATCAACAGTCACCTTATTAGCACCAGTACCTGTTGTAATCGTATCTTTAGTGATAACTGTGCTGTTACCAGCATTATCTTTGACAGTTACAGTACTAGCTGTTGCTTCTGTAGTATTTGTACCATCAGTAATTGTATTACCAGCCGCTGTAGATCTATTTGTCTTAGTACCGTCAGTTTGCGCGATGCTATCGCCTGTAATAACAGTTGTTTTACCACCTGTTGCTTCGAAGGTTGCAGAGTTCATCTTCACAAGGTCTTTATTCAAGGAATATGTGAAGTCTCGTTCGTTTTGGTTCACTGTGAGGTTTTCACCAGCAATCAATTGAACTTTGTCGTCTTTACCAACCTTGGCATCCTTCTTAGTACCTGTTTGGTTACCAGATGTAGCGGCATCTTTATCTGCCGTGATTTGCCATGTTTGTTCCCCTACCTGTTTCAATTGTTCTTCCGTAGCGGCACGGCCTTTGGTTGCAAAGTCTGCACTATTTACAGTGGTATTGGACAAGCCAGTAATGTCGTTTGTAGTACCACCAGTTAGGGTTACAGTACCAGTTTTCACAGTACCTGCAGCACCATCTAACTTAACGGCATTAGCACCGCCTGTAGTGATTGTGTTATTTACACCATCAATAATAGA
>JAWERH010000012.1:0-17356 GCA_032482215.1 Veillonella sp.
AGGGAGCGCCACATTCTCTAAAGCTGTCAATTTTGTTAATAAGTTAAAACTTTGGAATACAAAGCCTATTTGTTTGTTTCGTACAAAGGCCAATTCATCATCGGATAAAGTAGCTACCTCATCGCCATTAAGGCGGTATGAACCTGTCGTTGGTCTGTCTAAACAGCCAAGAATGTTCATAAAGGTAGACTTACCAGAACCGGAAGGACCCATAATAGATACGAATTCGCCTTTATTGACCTGTAAATCAATACCATGTAAAACAGGCACCGATAATTTACCATTTACATAGGTCTTTGTAATCCCTTGTATATCGATTACTGCTTGATTCATATTCACCTACTATTAGAATGGTCCACGGTTATTATTCTTAGGTGCCGTTACATCACCGCTTACGATGATTTCATCACCTTCAGATAAACCTTTTAAAATTTGTACATTAGTATCCCCAGTTACACCTGTAGAAACAGCTGTACGTACTGGTTGACCATCTTTAATAACATATACGTATTCACCTTGCTTATCTGTACGCACTGCCGTAAGAGGTACTACTAATGTATTTTTAATATCTTCACCAAAGATGGTTGCACGAGCCGTCATAGATGGTAAGAAGTTGTTGGAAATATTTTCAGGAATTTGAACCTTTACAGTATAGTAAACAACACTGTTGCTTGTAGCACCCATGTTACCTTTTGTACCCTTTGCGATTTCAGATACGTAGCCTGTGAAAGTTTCACCTGGTTTAGAGTCTACAGTAAATTCTACTTTAGCACCTTGTTTGATACTACCAATATCTGTTTCATCTACAGTTAAGTAAATTTCTAAGTCACTTAAATCTGCAATAGTAGCGATAATCATTTGTGTAGAAATACCAGTACTGATAGTTTGACCAGCTTTCAATGGTGTGCCTATAACAGTGCCAGACATTGGTGCTGTAATTGTAGCATCGCTTAAATCTGCTGCTGCCCGGTCATACGTAGATTTTGCACGTTCATAAGATGTTACAGAATCATCATAGGTTTGTTGAGCGATAGCATTTTGGTCTGCTAATGCTTTATAACGATTCATATCAAGTTCTGCCTTAGCTAATGCAGCTCGTGCATCATCTGCAGAGGCTTGCAATTGACGTGTATCAATATAAGCAATAACTTGACCAGCTGTAACTTGATCATTCTCTTTTACTAAGACTTTTTCAAGCTTACCAGCCACATTCGTAGAAACGTCTACATAATTGACAGGGTTAATAGTACCAGTTGCACTAATACTAGTTTTTACATCACCCTTTTCTACCTTACCAGTAGTATATAAGTTTTGTGTTTGCTTAGAACCTTCGCTATGCATGTAGTAGTATGTACCACCACCAAGAACACAAAGAACAACAGCACCTGCAATAATGCGTTTACGATGCTTTTGTAAAAATTCTTTCATTATAATCTCCTTATATTAAAACGAAGATATTGGCACAACATGTATCGTTCCTAACAATACTATTAGTAATTTTAAATTATACAATACCAATTACTTTTATGCAATATAATTTCATTAATGAATAACGGGTCATTAATAGTTTTAACTGCTTAATATAGATAATAATGTATAATCCTTTTCATTAATAGGAAATACAAGACTTTCAGCCTCTTGATAGGAAATAGCACGAATGTGACCATCTATATAGCCCAATAATCGATTATCTGTATCATTCATTAATAACTCAATACAGGTTTCACTCATACGAGCCGCTAAAATAGCATCAAATGCAGATGGACCGCCACCGCGTTGTAAATAACCCAATACGGTCAAGCTCACTATATTCTTTACCCCGAATCTGTGTTTCCTTTAAATGACGACAGACCTCATGTAAAGGCATAGGATTTTCAGGAACGAGTACAATTTCAGCACCACAGGCAAGGCCAGCTTTAAGTGCAATATGACCTGCTTTACGACCCATTACCTCTACAATGGCTACCCGTTCATGGGAATTAGATGTATCACGAATTCTTCCAACCGCATCAACTACAGTATTAAGCGCCGTATCAAAGCCTATAGTATATTGAGTACCACCCATATCATTATCTATGGTGCATGGAATTGTCATTGTAGACATGCCAAGCTTAGCTAAACTCATAGCGCCTCGCATAGAACCATCGCCACCGATAACAATAAGGTGATCAATATTATGAGCTTTCAAAATATCGTAAGCTTTACGCTGAACATCTTCATTTTGAAACTCAGGAAAACGAGCTGTTTTTAGCATGGTACCGCCTTGAGTAATAATACCACCTACAGAACGGTTTGCTAAAGGAACAAATTGTTCTTCCATAATACCTAAATAGCCACGTTCAATACCGAAAACTTCAAAGCCTTCATGAATGGCTTTTCTAGTTAGCGCTCTTATGGCGGCGTTCATTCCAGGTGCGTCTCCGCCGCTTGTTAGTATTGCGATTCTTCTCATATCCATTACCCCCTTGTGGTGTACGTTGTTTGGATATAGTTTCTGTCTTATGTGCAGTAACCGCTTGATTAGATTTCTTATGTTTGCGATGTTTGTCATTAGTCGCTTTATAAGATGCTGCCTTATGAGATGGTTCTTTTTTTAAGACTATCTGCTTGGTTTCTGTATCATTAGAAATCCGTTTATTAAAGCGTTGTGTTCTAGATAATCCAGGATTATCTAGTTTATTTCTTAGAGAATTATTAAATTGTAATTCTTGAGATGGCTCTTTACCATCTCTAGTATCCGTATCATTGGGTTGACGTCTTGCTTTAAATTGAACACCTGAGGTAACTAACTCATCCTCAATACGTTGCATAAAATCATAGGTCCGACCATTTGTTGTATCTAGTACAAAATCACACTGCTTATACACTGGTTTCCAGGATTGTATCATAGCATGTACAAAGGCATGAACATTGTTATAATCCATGGTTGGCCGTTTCCCAATACGGCGATTCACACGACTGACAATGCGAAATTGTGCAGCCCGGATACCAATGATATAAGAATATTTCTTCAATACCTTTAATGTGCGATGTTCAATAGGAAAATTACCACCTACGGAGATGACTGCTTCATGATATAAGCAAACCTTTTTCAGTACATCCATTTCTGCACGTCGGAATGCTTTTTCCCCAATTTTCTTGAATATTTCAGCAATAGGCAACCCAAAACGACCTTCTAATACGCGATCGGTATCTACAAATTGCCATCCCTTGCGTTCCGCAAGATTACGACCGAAATGGCTCTTGCCACTCCCCATAGAACCGATGAGCATAATATTTCGTTTTATTATCATGTATTATGTGCCCCTTATTATTTCATATCCTTCATTGTACTATAAAATGCAACAAAAACAAAGACAGACTATAGAATAACGATCTATAATCTGTCTCTATTAATATTACTATATAAGAATATATATTAAGGCCTCATAGTCGGTTTTACTGCACAATGTACATACACTACATTGCCTTTCCGTTCTATGTCCTCTATTTCTATACGGCGTGAAGGGTCTTTTGCTTCAACAGTATTAATCCAGTTGATAAGGCGTTCTGTACTTCCTAATACATTTAACTCTAATACCCCTTCATGCTCATCAGTACTAACAATCATTAATGGTTCTCCTTGCAAAGACTCAAAAATACTAGTATTAGAACTCGTGTTCGATAACTTATTTTTTTTTAAAGACGCTAGTAATTTTGCTTCCTTAGATACAATATAATCTGACTTAGCCTGCATTTGGATAACATAGTTTTCTTGTCGTTCTTTCAAATGAGTCGCTTTGTGATTTAAGTTAATATACCCATATAGTGAAATACTAATGATGATACCCCACACTAGTATGATCATTACTATCTTCTCTACTGGATGTGTTGTGCTCTCCTTTAGATCCTTCCATATGGAATGTATATATACCTTGATCTGCTTTAACTGTTCCATGACAATCCATTCCAATTAACCTTTGTTGAAGACTAGCTATAAATTTACGGCATGCTTCATCACTATGGCCTATACCATCTACACTAATATTTTCATCTTTTATATTGAGGTGTTGTAAACTAATTCCTTGCTCCATAGCTATATCAAGGACATATAAAACGATAGTATTTTGAAAAATAGGTTTTTTATTTTTCCCCGAACTATTCTTAAGTATTTTATTTTTAACTGATGCTATATCCTCATACTGTTTTTCAATTGACTGATACTGCGGATTTTCCAATAGCGTCAATAGTTCTGCCTTTTCAGTCTTATATTGTTCATAGTTCGACAAGCAACAACCAATTGCTATTAATCCTACTATTCCGTATACAATACTCATACCATATAGATAATAACGATATTTATGCCATAAACTATGCCAACGTAACGATCGAGGCATTAGATTAATATATCTACCATCCCAAGCCAATCCATTTAAGCCCCCTTGCGGCCATACCAATGGCCATATCCCAATCTAATTGTCCTTGCTTACATCGATTACGACCACGTCCTAAGAATAATAATGGAATATACTCTGTTTCTCCATATATAGAGATAATAGCTTCCATATCCTTTTGTTCCTCATCGGTTAATTGATCTAACCCATACAACTTAACCCCTTGTATTTCATCTACACCAAATTCTTGCAATCTAGATTCTAGTACCTCCATAGCTTCTGATACATCACTGCTACTAATAGGGACAATCCGTTCTTGAATACATATATCATTCCACCATAGCCATAAGTGTAGATGATCCTTTTCTACGACTCCAGTCACGGTACCACTACGCCGCATCAAGCTGTAACAAATAGGAATAGGCCAGAAATCGATTACATCCACCGGTGCATAGGTGTCTCGTATACCTTGTTTTAAAAGTTCTAATGAATGACGCTCTACGGCAACCATAAACATATGATAATTATGTCTTGGATATTCTCGACGACATGCATCCATTTGGAAACTGTCGCCATCAAAGGTAAAGTAATCCTCTACATTCCATTTGATGAACTCCTTCATATCAAAATCGTGAGGATCATAAGGTGCTACATGCATTTGTGTATCAATATTAGCTACCATGCTGTAAGCTCCGTCATCTAAATCATACATTTCTATAAATTTTCTAACATCCTCATCAATAGATGCACTGCGTTTCATTTCTAGTGCATCGGTAATGACCATCGTTTTATTTTCTACATGAGCTGTTACACATACAATACGTTCATCTGTAATACATACACCAGTATGTATTTTCTTTTTCCGTTTCATAGATTCACCTCAATATGGTTTTATCTTCATAACATGCATAGTATGATCTGTATCTACTGTCACATACATATGTACACGACTTACTATTTCCTGATGTTTCAATTTTCCATAACTCATAACGTGACGAGGATTGTCACGGGATGGATCGGCTTCAATGGTGATTTCCACATCCGCATCATCAGCCACAATTAGCTTTTCCTGAAAGTCCCATGTATTACCAGCCTTACAGTAGCCTACAAACCAATGCGCTCCACTTTGCGCTGCATAATGAGCCTCTTCTAAATGCAATTCATCTACTGCATTACTTTCACAAATTTGACCAATACGCAGTCCCATAAAGGCCAATACTAATAAAAAGGACATTGTAAATATGGCTACATATGTAATAAACCCAGCATTATGGGCTCCCATGTTCATGACTTGTTTCCTCATTATCTTTATACCAATCATATATACTACTTTGACCTATGGCGACTTCATATATAGCTAAGCCTCCATATCCAGCAGTATATTGTTTATCACCAGTAAATCGATTCGTAATATACCAGCTCATATGGACTGCTCCGCTCTCATCCATACTAAATGAATGTTCTTGTGTGTACCCAACATTTCGTTTATCCTTTGTGCCGATAATACGGCTGCCGCTAACAGGTTGTAAGCTGCCATCTGTAAGCTTCCTATACAAAGCATGGCGTTGTAATGTTAGTTTAGTACGCTTAGTGTCGTGAATATATAAGGTCATATTTCGATCCTCTACCGTTATCT
This sequence comes from Veillonella sp., assembly GCA_032482215.1. Taxonomy (GTDB): domain Bacteria; phylum Bacillota; class Negativicutes; order Veillonellales; family Veillonellaceae; genus Veillonella. The sequence continues at coordinate 6,010 of JAWERH010000012.1, forward strand.
GTACAGGATTCCATATGATTTGAGCCACCGCCATGCGCCGCGTATAACGACCATCCTCCATCATGGCTACGCTATCAACTAATTTTGCATTCCACATAACCCCATAAAAAACTATGCCTAACAATAAGGTTAAAACGATGGTCGAAATAGTTATACTGATGAGGGTTGAATACAAAATAAAACCTCTTTGTGTATCATGAGTTCTCACCGTATTTCCTCCAAGTCGAGAGATAAGGTATACACAACAGATTCATTATCTATGGCCTGCACAGTTAATCGTTGTAGGACAATGCCATTTTCTACGATAGGTTCTACATGTGTTTTATAAGTAATAGATTCACTGGGACTCATAATAAATTGAGAGTTATGTATACCTTCTTGAATATGACCCGTTTGATAATACATAGACTTACTTTCCTCTACATATGTTATGGTGTCTTGTAATATATGATCCCAATAGTAAGCCTTATAGATTGTTAAGGTAGACATCCAAAATACAGATAATATAACCGGCAAGATAAACATAATAATAGCTGTTGATACTAAGGCATCTCCATACATAAAGCCCTTAATGGACTTCTTCCCATCGAATACGTCCCGTCTGTACAGATATCCATATACGATTTCTCTCACCACTTTCTCGATCTCGTAAAATAAGTTCCGTTCCATCATAAGGTAATCCTAGAGAAGAAAAAGAGATAACCGTTAAGGGTTGTACATTTTCAATCCCTACAGGTAAGGAAATATTAACTGTATGATGATGAGCATCCTCCTCTAAGGTATAGCTGTCTTTATTTAATATGAATAACATACGCCCTTTTCCATTAGATTTATGCCCAAGCATAGACCAAAGTTGAACCTTTTTTAACATATATACTACTTCTTCAGTACTTCCATTTAGAGTGTAACGGCTAGGCGTTGTTACAATAGGCAAAGACATAGAAATAAGAAGTAAAAATAAACTAATCGCAATAATCCACTCAGCTAACAAAGAGCCGTATTGATGATGTACAGGTTGTGCCTTAACCATTGGTACAACACCTCCATATAGGATCCGCCATGTAAGGCACACCAACCACCAAAGCATAGAAAGGGACCAAATGGAATGTATCGATTACGATAGCTTGTTAGTAAGAGATAGAGAGAACCAACACAAAAGGCTACGTAAAAGAAGCATACAATCTCCCACGGCGTAAGCCACATGGCAATAGCAGAAAACCATTTCACATCGCCTAGTCCAAAACCTTTATGACTCATAAGACGAAGTCCATATGTAATAGCACCTACACTCATAACACTTATAATCGTTACAAGCATAGACTTATCATTTATAAAGCTATACACGATACCACCTAAAACAAGCACTAACGCCCCTTCATCAGGCAATATATAGTAATGCATATCGATGGTAGCACCTGCTATGATGATGAGTGAAAACACAGCATACAAAGCAACGTGAATAAAGGATATTGCTCGTGATGAAAGTATAATAGGCAATACAATGGATGCTATATACACGATCAGTGCTATAACGTAATGAGTCCCTTTCATACCTTGTCCTTCCATAAAATCAACTGTATATATATTAATGTAAATATAACTACTGTATAGCTATTAATATAACTACATATGTATATGCAAATAAAAATCTACATTTCAATCATCAATCCATGCACATTAACTATTAAGACTTAAATATTAAGTATTAAATATTAAGTACTAAATACTAGATAGCGCTTAGGTTTAAGGTGCATCAGGGGCTTTAACTACAACTGCCTTCGCAGTACCACCATTAACCGCTTCATAAGTAATGGTATATTCCTTATCTTTTGCAGTTTTAACATGTTCTGTAAGATAGCCTTCTTTATATAAATTTTCCACAGTTGGCGGTGTATCTACATTCTTGTCAATCATATAGAGCTGCGTTGCATTTTTAATAATTTGAATATCTGCTGTTTCCTTCGCAGTTCGTGCTCGATCAGCAGCCGATAGAAATTGTGGCATCGCAATAGCTGCTAATATGGCGATAACTGCAACGACAACCATTAATTCTACAAGAGTAAATCCACCTTTTCTCGATTTTTTAAGGTTTTCTCGAACATGATTAATTTGTAGATGCTCTACAATCCATTGACTACATATTTCTAATCTATGATTTAATTCATGAACTAGGTGCATAACAGAACTCATAATATCCTCCTTTTATCATTATTAATTCTGTAAAATAGCTTGATAACAATGCCTACGGCCCTCCCAATTTAGCAATAGACGTAAACAACGGATACATAACAGACACAACCAAAACGGCTACACCAATCCCCATCAAGGTCAGTAAAATTGGTTCTAATAGTCTCTCAAGACGAGCAATATATTTTGAAAGTATAGATTCATAATAATGTCCACAATGTTCTAACATCTTTACGAGTTCCCCACTTTCCTCTCCAATAGAGATCATTTGCCATATAAAGGAATTTCCAATATTCTCAGTTCTCAGACTCTCTTCTAAAGAATGGCCTGATAATAATTTTGCCTCTACCTTTTCACTACATTCGGAACCATGCATATTGCCCCATAAAGGTCTTGTAATATTCATAGTGTGAATAATAGAAATTCCAGAATCTAACAAAAGCGCCCAAACTTTTAACATACTTGTATAGTAAATGCAGGTCATCCATTGGTATCGGTGAGCCAACTGCCAAAGCCAACGATGTACTTTGCGTTTTATACTATATTGACGATATGCAAAGACCATAGCCCCTAGGCCTACACAATGCAGAATAACAACCACTATAGGATGATTCTTTAGCCCTTGTCCTAATGCAAAGAGGGATCGCGTCATCACAGGTAATGTAATATGCATAGTAGTAAAAACCTTTTCAAAGGATGGAATAATAAACAAAATGGTAACAAGAAAAAAGATATTCATTAATACAAGTAAAAATAATGGATAGGAAATAGCACTGATAACCTTCTGCCGTAGCTGTCGTTCCCAATCATAGTGACGTGATATATATTGCAAGCTTTCTCCTAATGTACCTGCAGCTTCTCCACTTTCTAGTAAAGCCAGTGCAATGGCAGGACAACTTTCACTTCGCAATGCTTGAGACAACGTTTGACCACGCTCAATCGATTCATATAAGGCGGTATACAGAAGGCCTCTTTTCCCTTGACATAGTAACTGTAATGCGCGTCGTAAAGGCACGCCAGATTCGATGAGTAGTCCTAATTGATAGGTTACATCTACCACCATAGTATGATTCCACTTATGTTTCTTCTTATTTACTTGTAAAGTAATTTTATAAATCTTATATCCATCTCGCTTTAACCGTGTACCGACCTCCTGTTCTGAATCCGCCCATATTAAACCTTTGATCGTTTCATTATTCTCATCTTTTACGACATATTCATAAGCCTCCATACCTTCACCTACGATAATTGTTGATCTAATAATGTATGTAGTTGTTGCTGAGAGCCATATTGTACCTTCGCATCTCGTACGGCCATCTCTAGTGTTTTCATAGGTAGTTGTGTTTCTTGAATAGAAATGATTTGTGGTTCCTTACGAGTACGTATCAAATTCGCTACCGCATGCGTGTTTAGCAAAATATCACGGATGGTAATGAACTTTTTATTCCATCTAAGGAGCCGTTGACATATAACGGCACGTAGCACTTGTGATATTTGACTACGCACCTCCTCTTGTTGTTCTCCAGGGAATAATGAAATCATGCGGTGAACAGCCATTACAGCCCGCTGTGTATGCATGGTTGCCATCACAAGATGACCTGTTTCGGCTGCATGAAGTGCAGCCTCTAAGGTTTCTCGATCTCGAAGTTCTCCTACCATAATGACATCTGGATCCTCCCGCAATGCATCTCGAATACCGTCAGACATAGACTTAATATCTGCACCTAATTGGCGTTGATGAATTAATGATTTCTTAGGTTTAAACTCAAATTCGATGGGGTCTTCTAACGTGATAATATGGCGTTCCATTGTTTGATTGATATAATCAATACAGCAAGCTAAGGTAAAACTTTTACCACTACCTGTAGGGCCACAAACGAGCAATAAACCATCATGAGATTCGCATAATTTTTGTAGGAGTTGACCTTCACTATTATCATCCAGCTTAAGTTGTCGATGACACAATAAGCGCAATGTGCCACATATGGTTTGATTAGCTCGATACAGATGAACACGAATACGTACACCACAACAGGAGCAAGCTTCATCAAGAGATTGCCATTCATAAGATGCTATACCACAACGTCGCAAAATATCTTCAATCAATGTAGTCGTACATATAAATTGAGTAGCCTTTAATCCATCACCATGTCGCAAATATATAGGCTGTCCACATTGTAGATGAATATCTGTTGATGATAACTGTATTGCTTGTTCTACAATAGTTTCTAAACTTTCACTATTACAGCATGAGTCCACAACGATGCACCTCCTCTATAGATGTAACATGTTGAGCTACGGCTTCACGGGCGGAATCTTCTAAGGACAGTAATACATGTGCCTCTAATTGATTCCACTGAGCCGAATTAGTAGGTATCTCTAAGTATTCAAACAGTGCAGTTCGTCCATGATACGATGTACCATCAAATTTTCTGACTAGACGCTGGGCAATAGCCCCCATCAAGGTAGCCCGTATTAAATACGGTTCTACCCCCATATCCATAAGCCGTGTTACAACGCCTATAGCTGTATTAGTATGAATGGTGGATAATACGCGATGTCCGGTTAAAGCTGATTTAACAGCCAGCTCTGCCGTCTCCTTATCCCGAATCTCACCGATCATAATCGTATCTGGATCTTGACGTAGCACAGATCTTAACCCTTTGGCAAAGGTAAAGCCGATTTTTTCGTTAATACCAATTTGAATGGCTCCTTTTATTTCAGCCTCTACAGGATCTTCAAGGCAAATTAGCTTTGTTTCCTCTAAATTCAACATGCGGAGCATCGCATATAAGGTAGCAGTTTTGCCACTTCCCGTAGGCCCACAGATGAGTAACAATCCATAAGGACGTTTTAATAGCTGTTCAATATGATCAAAAATATCTGCACGCATGCCTAACGCTTTTAGATCCTTATGACTACCTTCATTCCCCATAAGACGACACACCAAAGTTTCTCCATATAAACTGGGTAATGTAGATACGCGCATCGTTACCGATGTATCCTTATGACTCCATGCCCAACGACCATCTTGAGGCAATCTCTTTTCACTAATATCTAACGTACTACATACCTTGATACGGTTAATAATAAGATCTGCCTCTTCGTTTGATACAGTCATATGCGTCTGTAATAATCCATCTTGTCGTAATCTAATTTGTACACCATTTTTAGTTGGATCAAAGTGAATATCGCTGACATGATGCTCTAATGCATACAGAATAATATCGTCTAATGTTACATCTACATACATGGTCACCTCCTATACCTTGCGGTATGTTTTTACCTCACACTAGCGTATGGCGTTATAAGGTTCGACATCATACCTTTAATTCCTCTTTTATGTTTAAAAATCCACGAAGCGAAAACTTTTTTATTTTAGGCATACAAAAAAGGCGCCCCGAAGGGCGCCCTTATTGGACTATTAGATATAACGTATCTTATTTTAAATTATAGAAAACGTCATTACCTTTATATTGAGCTGTTTCGTATAACATTTCTTCAATGCGAAGCAATTGGTTATATTTTGCTACACGTTCAGAACGAGCAGGTGCACCAGTCTTAATTTGACCAGCATTTACAGCTACAGCAATATCAGCAATGAATGTATCTTCTGTTTCACCAGAACGGTGAGATACTACACATGTATAGCCAGCGCGTTTAGCAAGCTCCATAGCGTCGAATGCTTCTGTTAAAGTACCGATTTGGTTAACTTTTACAAGAATGGAGTTACCTACACCAAGCTCAATACCACGAGCCAAACGTTTTGTGTTAGTTACGAATAAATCATCACCAACAAGTTGTACGCGATTACCAAGGCGTTCTGTCAACAATTTCCAGCCATCCCAATCTTCTTCAGCAAGACCATCTTCGATGGATACGATTGGGTATTTACCTACTAGGTATTCATAGAACTCTACCATTTCAGCAGCTGTTTTAACTTTGCCTTCACCAGCTAAATTATATTTGCCATCTTCATAGAATTCGGAAGATGCAGAATCAAGAGCTAATTTGAAGTCTTTACCAGGTTCATAACCAGCCGCTTTAATAGCTTCACAAATGACTTCTAATGCTTCTTCATTAGATGCCAAGTTTGGTGCGAAACCACCTTCATCACCTACGGCAGTGCTAAGGCCTTTATCATGAAGTACAGATTTCAATGTATGATATACTTCTGCACAGCTACGAAGAGCTTCTGCGAAGGAAGTAGCGCCTACAGGCATGATCATAAATTCTTGAATGTCTACGTTATTATCTGCATGTGCGCCACCATTCAAGATATTCATCATAGGAACTGGTAATTCTTTTGCGTTGAAACCGCCAAGGTATGCAAATAATGGCAAATCTAAAGATTCTGCTGCCGCACGAGCTACAGCCATAGAAACACCAAGAATTGCATTAGCACCAAGGTTAGATTTATTGTCTGTACCATCTAATTTCAACATCAAGTTATCGATAGCTACTTGTTCAGTCGCATCATAACCAATAATGGCAGGACCGATTTTAGCNCTAAACATACTTCAACTTCAACAGTTGGGTTACCGCGGGAATCTAAAATTTCTCTTGCAATGACTTGTTCAATTACTGCCATTTCTTCACCTCATAAAATCTAATGGAATGACTGTCATACGACAATCATTATATATTGAGCTAAACCATATAGGCTTATCACTCTAATTAACTATAAATATAGTGAAAGCTAAAATCTCTACATTATGCTTTTTTTACCAAACTATGACCAGTCATAGATTTTGGTTGATCTATGCCAGCCAAGTCTAATAAGGTTGGAGCAATATCACATAATTTACCAGATTCTAATGTAGCTGATTTTAGAGTATCACTCATTAAAATTAACGGTACCAAGTTCGTTGTATGTGCTGTATGCACCTTACCTGTTTCATGGTTAACCATGAGCTCTGCATTACCATGGTCTGCAGTAATCAACAAATGACCCTTTTTATTACGTATAGCCTCTACGATTCGACCTAAACAAGTGTCTACTGCTTGCACTGCTTTTACAGCTGCTTCAAAGCTACCTGTATGACCAACCATATCTGGGTTTGCAAAGTTCAAGATAATCATGTCATATGTTTCATCTTGAATAGCTTGTACAACCTTATCAGTCACTTCATAAGCGCTCATCTCAGGTTGTAAATCATAAGTTGCCACTTGAGGTGATTTTACAAGGATGCGGTCCTCACCTTCAAATGGTTCCTCTTTACCGCCGTTGAAGAAGTACGTTACATGGGCATATTTCTCTGTTTCAGCAATACGCAATTGACGATAGCCACCTACACTGAGTACTTCGCCTAATGTTTCTGACAAGATGTCTTTTTCGTACACAATATGAACTGGTAAGCCATCTTCATATTTGGTCATAGTCGCCATATACAAGGATAATGGTTCACGGTTAAAGCCATCAAATTCTGGCAATACTAAAGCTTTTGTAAGTTCACGCCCACGGTCTGGACGGAAGTTACAGAAGATAACAGCATCGCCATTCTTGATAGTTCCTTCAGAGTCAATCACTGTAGGAAGAACAAACTCATCAGCTGCATCCTTATCATAGGATTGTTGTACCGCTTCACAAGCTGATGCGGCACTTTCACCTTGACCATGTACAATAGCGTTGTAAGCAAGTTCCACACGGTCCCAACGATTATCCCGATCCATTGCATAATAGCGACCACTTACGGTGGCAATTTTACCACAGTTTAGCTCTACCATATATGCTTCTAAATCTTTGATATAAACTTGTGCACATTGAGGTGCTACATCACGACCATCGAGCAATGCATGTACATATACATGTTCAATACCATTGTCATGAGCGCCTTTAATAACAGCCTTGATATGTTCTAAGGAGCAATGCACATTACCATCAGAAACTAGGCCGATAAGATGTAAGCTTTGTTTTTTGCCTACTTCATATAGTTCCTTTATAACAGGGCGATTATAAAACTCACCAGACTCAACGTCTTTAGTAATACGAGTTAAATCTTGGTACACAATGCGACCAGAGCCCAGGTTTAAATGGCCAACCTCAGAATTCCCCATTTGGCCTTCTGGAAGGCCTACCGCTAGTCCTGATGCTTCTAATTTTGTATGTGGATACGTATCCCATAATTGATTAAAACAGTGCGGCTTCGCCTGTACTACAGCATTGGTTGTATCTGATTGATCTCCCATGCCAAAGCCATCTAAGATGACTAGCATTACGGGAGCCTTTAATTTAGCCATTTTTAACCTCATATTAAGCGCCTATTTGATTCGCCGCTTTAATAATATCAATAAATTCATCAACTACTAAAGATGCACCACCCACGAGTGCTCCATCAATATTAGGTTCTCCTAGGATTTCGAGAGCATTTTCAGATTTAACACTACCACCATATTGGATGCGCACAGCATCAGCAGTCTCATCATCGTATAAAGAACGTATGTAATCGCGAATTTCTTTACATACCTCTTCAGCTTGATCAGCAGTTGCTGTTTTTCCTGTACCGATAGCCCAAATTGGTTCGTACGCAACAATCAATTGGCTAACTTGTTCCTTCGGAACATCAACCAAAGCACCTTTAAGTTGAGACGTAATCCAGTCAAGAGTATGACCGGACTCACGTTGTTCTAAACTTTCACCAACACAGACAATAGGTGTTAAATTATGATGGAATGCACTTTTAATCTTTGCATTTACCGTCTCATCTGTTTCACCATAATATTCACGGCGTTCAGAGTGACCAATGATAACATAATTGACACCTACCTCTGTAAGCATAAGTGGTGAAATTTCACCAGTAAATGCACCAGCATCATGATAATCCATGGTTTGTGCGCCTACTGCAATAGCCGTATCGCGTGTTAATGCTACTGCACGCTCAATAGCTGTGAAAGGCGGGCAAACAACTACATCACAGGATAATTCCATATCTTGTAACACGCTGTTAAACGCTTCGATCAGGATAGATCCAGACGCAATGGTGCCATTCATTTTCCAATTTCCTGCAATAATGGGTTTTCTCATATTATGCCTCAGACAATGCAGCAATACCTGGTAGGATTTTACCTTCTAAGAATTCCAAGGATGCGCCACCACCTGTGGAGATATGGCTAATCTTATCTGCTAAGCCACTTTTTTCAATAGCAGCTACAGAGTCACCACCACCAACGATAGTCATCGCATCGGATTCAGCTACAGCTTTTGCTACCGCATTTGTACCAGCTGCAAAGTTTTCCATTTCAAATACGCCCATTGGACCATTCCAAATAATAGTCTTCATTGGCGCCAATGCTTCTACATATAGCTCACGTGTTTTAGGGCCAATATCTAGAACCATCCAACCATCTTCAATATTTTCAACGTCAACGATTTTAGTATTAGCATCGTTGCTGAAAGCATCAGCTACTACAGCATCGATTGGAGTCAATAATTTAGCCCCTGCTACACGTGCTTCCATAACAAGATCTGTAGCGATAGCTTCTTGGCCTTCTTCAAATAAGGAGCTACCAATGTTACAGCCTTGTGCTTTAATGAAAGCATTAGCCATACCGCCTCCGATGATCATGACATCAACTTTAGGTAATAAATTAGAAATTACAGAAATTTTATCTGTTACCTTAGCACCGCCGATGATAGCTGCCATAGGTGTTTTAGGATGTACAACCGCTGCACTTAATGCTTCAATTTCTTTTTTGAGCAAGAAGCCTGCTGCCATAGGAATATAGTCAGCAATACCAACTACGGACGCAGCATTACGGTGAGAAACACCAAATGCATCGTTAATAGCTACATCAGCAAGAGATGCTAATTGTTTAGCAAACTCAGGATCGTTTTTAGTTTCTTCATTGTGGTAACGCAAGTTTTCAAGCATCAATACATCGCCAGGTTGCAATGCTTTTACAGCTTCTTCAACCTTATGGCCAATGCAGTCATCTACGAATGCTACTGGTTTATTAATAAGCTCAGATAAATGTTTTGCACATGGTGCTAAAGACATTTCCGGTTTTCGTTCCCCTTTTGGACGACCAAAGTGAGAAGCAAGAATAACCTTTGCCCCTTTTTCAATTAAATAATTGATAGTAGGTAAGGCACTACGAATACGAGTGTCATCAGTGATGACACCGTCTTTCATAGGAACATTAAAATCAACACGAACAAATACTGTTTTGTTGTCTACTTGTAAACCATCGATTGTTAGTTTCATCAAAGCCTCCCGATTATAAGCCTTTGCTTGCTACGAATGCTGCCATATCGATAAGACGTTCGGAGTAACCCCATTCGTTATCATACCAAGAAACAACTTTTACCATGTTGCCATCCATAACCATGGTTAAATCAGCATCAACAATGGAGCTGCGAGGATCAGAGCTGAAATCACAGGATACCAATGGTACATCGGATACACCAAGAATACCTTTTAATTCGCCAGCTGCTGCTTTGCGGAATGCTTCATTGATTTCTTCTTTAGTAGCTGGTTTTTCAAGTTCGCAAACAAGATCTGTAGCAGATACATCTGGAGTAGGAACGCGCAATGCGAAACCGTCTAATTTACCTTTTAATTGAGGCAATACTTTTGCAACCGCTTTTGCTGCACCAGTTGTTGTAGGAATGATAGACATTGCTGCTGCACGAGCACGACGAGGGTCTTTATGACGTGCATCAAGAATTTTTTGGTCATTTGTATAGGAATGAATTGTAGTCATCATACCGCGTTTGATACCGAATTCATCGCATAAAACTTTAGCAAATGGAGCCAAGCAGTTTGTTGTACAAGATGCATTAGAGATAATGTGATGTTTTGCAGGATCATACATATCTTGGTTAACGCCCATAACCATAGTTAAGTCTTCGTTTTTACCAGGTGCAGAAATCAATACTTTTTTTACAGTAGGTTGATTCAAATGAACTTTTGCTTCTTCTGCGTCACGGTATTTACCAGTACATTCCATAACGATTTCAACGCCTTCTTCAGACCAAGGCAATTTAGAAGCATCGCGGTCATGGAATACGCGGATTTTTTTACCGTCAACATAGATATTGTCATCATCAAATGTTACTTCATTAGGAATTGTGCCATGAACAGAGTCATATTTTAACAATAATGCAGTACCTTCATTATCGCCAGTAGCATTGATTGCTACAACTTCTACGTCAGGATTA
>JAWERH010000013.1:0-14608 GCA_032482215.1 Veillonella sp.
TATCCATTTGTCGAGGGATATGAAGAGGAAATCTTTAGTGAAGACGATGTTCAAACTAAGATTAGCGAAACACTAGAAGATGAAGAGGTACTATCCAACCTAGAAACGTATTTTAAACATAATTTTACTCAAGAAGATGAGTTTGTAATCCATCCATTATTGGTACAAAAAGAGTATAGTGAAACTTGTTGGATACCTATTTCAGATGAGACACTCAGACAAAATAAAGAGTGGCAACAGATGATAACAAAAGCCGAGGAAAAAGGTGTTTCTGAAGTGATGGTGCACAATACTGTTTGTTTATATAAAACAGACGATAGCAATTGGTGTGGTAAACTTTATGAAGAAACAACATTTAAGAAACTTTTACAGGATATAAAAGATAATAGATATTCTTTGCCTACACAAAGAGAGTGGGAGTATTTAGCCGGCAAGGGGTGTAGAACTATTTTTCCATGGGGAAACAATATAGATTTCTCTATGAATTTAAAGCATATGGAATGGATGGATAATGATGGAGATTATACATTAGAAAAAGAAAACTTTTTTGGCCTTGTTATAGGTGACGATCCGTATTGTAGAGAAATTGTATATGATAATGATGTGCTTTCCTATAAAGGTGGAGATGGTGGCCGCAATTTATGTGGAGGATTAGGTGTTGTGTGGGGCTATCTTCCTATTTCACCATATTTTCAAGATAGGGAAGTGGAAATGGGCGATTATATAAATGGTGGATATGATTTCTTTAGGAGGATTATAAGGATTGTTGATGATAGTGTGAAGTGATGTCACATATAATATTTCTAGAATATCAAATGGCAATATCGTTTCATAAATAAAACAGGTGCCTCTTAGGAGGCACCTGTTTTATTAATAGTGGGATAAACGGAATATTTTTCTATATTCTTCAGGCGAATCAGAACCATTAGATGGTTTTATGATGACTCTAATATATATCTCTTTTTTGAAATCTGGATATGTTTTAGCATATTCTTTGCAGAATTGATCCATGCGATTGTAAAAATTTGTTATATCTTGATTTTGTATGGCTGAATAAGGGATAGGCATTTCAATATACAAAGAAGATGTATCATATGTGGCATAAGATAACTCCTCTGCTGTTAGATAGTTTTTCATTAATGGAAATGCAGTTATCAACGGAATGTTGGTTATTAGTATTCGCTCAACTTGTGGTACAACAGGTGCAGAGGTGTGCAAGACTTCAGATATTTCAATGGGCATTTGGGGATACTTATCAAAGGTGACTTGCCATGTATTGTTCCTTTGTGACTCCAAGTGATATGTTAGGTTAGGATAATTCTTACTTATATATTGTTGAACTTCCTCTTGGCTGTAATGTGAGAGAAGATGACAACCCGTTGTTAGTATGAGGGATAGTACAATCAACGGTAGTAATACAAATCTTTTAAGCGTAAATGGTTTCATTGGTATTCCTTTTATACTACTTTAGAAAGTTCAGTAAATTGTAATTCTTTAACAGGCATTGCTTAATTATTGGCGGTATTTTGAAGTACGTTCTTTTAATCATATTATACCTAAAACATATTTTTACTTATATAGTTGATTAATACCATACAATTCTCCAATAAACTATAACAATGAGGCACCTCCTTGGAGATGCCTTTTTGTGCTTAATATAGACAATCAGTATCTTATCAGTATCGAGAGACCTTATGCTATAATTAAGAACATCTAAGAATGTATTGTAAAAGAGACTGGTAAAAAATGAAAAAACTTGAAATGTTAGGATATTTTTGGATTTTCATATCTATGTCGTTATCCATAGGGTTATATAAACTTGAGATTAGTAAACGTGTCATTGATGAAAAATATGAATATATCAAAAGACATAGAGCTTTTGGTAATTTAACTAGGTATTTATCTATAATTGCCATTATAAGTATATTACTACTAAACCTTAACTTTTTAGTCTATAAAGATTATGAGTTTGTGTCACGTTTTGGTGGGGCTTGGGGATTCTTCGTGCTTTTGATAATGTGTACAGGATTTTTTCAAAAGAGAGACAGTTTATATTATAAACGTGGGATAATTGCTATTGTTTCAATATTATTCGGTGTTGTAGGCTCTGCTTATGCGTTTAAAGATATATTCTTTAAGTAGTAAAGAGAAAGATTGAATACAAGAAAAGTATCGTCGATGAAAAATGAGGTAAAAGATGAGTAGGTTAACAATATTAGGTAGTACGTTTGTTTTTGCATCTATCATATCGGGAATAGCCTTATATAAACTTGAAATTCGTAAGACTTCAATTAATGAAGAGTATGAATACATAAAAAAACATAGAGTTTTTGGTAGTTTAACAAAATATTTGTCTATTATTTCTCTTATAAGTTTAGCTCTACTGATTCTTAAAATTATAATTGATAGAGATTATACAGTAATTGTGAGTTATGGAAGTGTTTGGACTATTTTTACACTTGTTACACTGTGCACAGGATATTTTCAAAAAAGAGATAGCATATATTACAATCGTGGACTCATTGCCGTATTTTCGATGCTGATGTTTATTACTGTTTGCATCTATGCGTTTAGGAAGGTATTATTCTAAATAAAAAATATATATTGTTTTATTATCTTAGACTAATAATATAGAATTCTTCAATAAACCATAATAAGAAGACACCTCCTTCGAGGTGCCTTTTTTGTGCATAATATAGAAGATCAGTATCTAATAAGTGTGGAGCTGCCGTATGCTATAATTAAGAACATTTAAGAGTGTATTGTAAAAGAGACTGGTGAAAATGATTAAAGGAGAGTATAAACCATGATTCATTTAGATTATCTATTAGTTATAGGCATATTGCTTAGCATTTTACTCTTTCTTTTGGTTGGAGTTTTCTATTATAGACAATGTAAATTTTTTAAGGGCATAAATATTTGGTTCTTAATAATACTTAGCGTTGTGTTAAGTTATTTATTATATCCCTTATATGAACTGACAGATTATAGAGAAGAATTTACATCAATCGTTATAATCGCTGCGATAATCATTAAAATAATTATCAATTTATCTATATTTATGATAGCTGATCGAATAATAACGAAATGGATTTCTAAATTACTATTACTTCTATGGGGTGTTCTTGTTGAATGTTTGTATATGCCTATTCATTTATCATACCTTGTTTTCCTTTGTGTGTCAGGTGGAATCGTTTTAATAGAACAGTTAAGAGAGAGAAGAAAGAACATTTAGTTTTGACTTGTAATTACTCTTATAGCGTTCACCTTTGAAATATGATATACTATTCTAACGCGCATAATTCGTGCGCGATAGGAGGAAACACATTTAGATGTTAGAAAAATTTGAACAATTAATGATTAGCGAACCGTTGCCATGAGCGGTAAAGACATGATCGGTCAAGCTCAAACAGGTACTGGTAAGACAGCAGCATTTGGCTTGCCTGTATTGGAACGCGTAGACGGGAATGAGCGTCACGTTCAAGTAGTTATTTTATCCCCTACACGAGAATTAGCTATCCAAGTAGCTGAAGAGCTTAACAAAATGGCTCAATACACGAATATCACAGCACTACCTATCTATGGTGGTCAAGATATTAATCGTCAGTTCCGTGCCTTGAAAAAAAATCCACAAATCATCGTTGCCACTCCAGGCCGATTGATGGACCATATGGATCGTGGTTCTATCCACTTTGACCATGTAAAAGTTGTGGTATTGGATGAAGCCGACGAAATGTTAAACATGGGCTTTGTTGATGATATCAATAAAATCTTGGGTGCTATCCCAGAAGACCATCAAACATTGTTGTTCTCCGCAACTATGCCGAAAGCTATCCAACAATTAGCTGAAACATATTTGACAGAGCCAACATTGATTCGTATGAAACCGACTCAAGTTACGATGGACTTAATTGAACAATAT
The DNA here is from genome assembly GCA_032482215.1 of Veillonella sp. Taxonomy (GTDB): domain Bacteria; phylum Bacillota; class Negativicutes; order Veillonellales; family Veillonellaceae; genus Veillonella. Next base: position 3,923 of record JAWERH010000013.1, read on the forward strand.
TATATCGAAGTGCAAGACCGTCAAAAATTCGATGTTCTTTGCCGCTTGTTCGATATCCAAACACCTGAACTTGCGATTATCTTCACACGTACAAAACGTCGTGTTGATGAAGTAACAGAAGGTCTTAAGAAACGTGGTTACATGGCGGAAGGTATTCATGGCGATTTGTCTCAACAAAAACGGGACAGCGTAATTCGTCAATTCCGCGAAGGTACCATCGATATTCTCGTGGCTACTGATGTGGCAGCTCGTGGTCTTGATATTTCTGGCGTATCTCACGTATATAACTATGATATGCCTCAAGATCCTGAAAGCTACACACACCGCGTAGGTCGTACAGGCCGTGCCGGTAAAGCTGGTCAAGCTTTTACGTTCGTTATCCCTCGTGAGATGGAGCATTTACATGCTATCGAGCGTTTAACAAAACGTAAAATCGCACGCCGCCGTGCACCTTCCTTAGGTGAAGTTCTTGAAGGTCAACAACGTTTGGCAATTGAAAGCCTCGTTGAAATGACAGATAATTTAGAAGCATTAGCGCCATTCAAATCTAGTGCAGAGGAATTGTTGAATGATACAGATTCCGTAACACTTTTGGCAGCAGCTCTTAAATTGTTAACAAAAGAACCAGATACAACTCCTGTAAATATTACAGAAGAAAAACCATTGCGCGTACGCCGTCGTCGTGAAGGTGGCCGTAGTGACCGCCGCCGTGGTGACCGTCGTAGAGATGGTGATCGCCGCCGTGACGGAGATCGTCGTCGCGATGACCGCCCTCGTCGCAGTCGCGATGACCGCCGCAGAGATGATCGTAGATCTGATCGTCCACGTGGTGACAGAAAACCTCGTCATCAAGGTGAAGGTTTCAAACCTTACTTTAAAGACTAATAGAATGTGGATTGCTTACGAGCAATCCACATTTTTTATTACTTAATAGTTAATACTATCTATCTTGATAAGTGTTGAGAATTCTGATATAATAGATAATAATTATTTCTTGTGAATGGCCGATAATGGTCGATGCCTTATAGATTTCCAAGTGGAGAAAGGTAGAGTAGAGTATTATGGATATCGCACAAATTCTGCGTAGCCAAGGGTTCAAAGTAACCCCACAACGTATTGCGATTTATGATGCCTTGCGTGGTCATCATGATCATCCAACAGCAGAAATGTTGTATCATACGTTGCGCCCTGAACATCCAAGCATGAGCTTGGCAACCGTGTACAAGACGATGGAGATTTTTGAAAAAATCGGTCTTGTAAAAATTTTAGAAGTAGGTGATGAGCGCGCTCATTACGATTGGGACACACAAGCTCATTCCCATATCCGTTGCATCCGTTGCAACAAGGTAGAGGATATGATGGGCATTGATTTACAAGCTATCAAAACAATTGCTGATCAAGGTAGCGAGTATCAAATCACAGGTCAACATATTACCTTTGAAGGTGTATGCCCTGAGTGTGCTAAAAAAGAAAGTCATTAATACATAACCCCTGTCGCGAAGGGCTCCTTCACGGTAGGGGTTATATTAGTTATATATGTCTTCTATTCATTAGACTTTTGGAATAGATGTAAGCGTAATAGAATAGATATTAGAATTGAGTATTTTAGAATTTTAGAATTATATAAATATAAAGGAGTATTATGTTTGTCATCGGCAGTCATTTATCAATTAGTAAAGGTTATTTAAACATGGGGAAAGAAGCTACCAAAATTGGGGGCAATACATTCCAATACTTCACGCGCAATCCTCGTGGTGGTAGTATGCGTGCCCTCGATGTAGAGGATATGAATAGCTTGAGTGCGTATATGAAAGAACATAACTTTGGCACCTTATTAGCTCATGCACCTTACACGTATAATCCCTGTGCTGCAAAGGAAGATTTGCGTGCTTTTGCAAAACAAGCCATGACAGAAGACCTAGAGCGTATGGAATATTTACCGGGCCAAATGTATAACTTTCACCCTGGTAGCCATGTAAAGCAAGGTGTAGATCAAGGCATCGAATATATCGTGGAATGTTTGAATGAAATCTTATTCCCTGGCATGAAAACAACAGTTCTCTTAGAAGTCATGGCAGGTAAGGGCACAGAAATTGGTTCTCGCTTTGAAGAGATTGCACGCATTATCGATGGTGTGAAATTAAAAGAATACATGGGTGTATGTGTTGATACATGCCATATTCATGAAGGTGGTTATGATATCGTCAATAATCTTGATGGTGTTATTGATGAATTTGATCGCATCGTTGGTCTTGATCGTCTGAAAGCCATTCACTTAAATGACTCTAAAAATCCTATGGGCGCTCATAAAGATCGGCACGAAAAAATTGGGGAAGGTCACATCGGTATCGACGCCATTGCTCGTATTGTGACACATCCTAAATTGACGAACTTGCCGTTCTATTTAGAAACGCCAAACGAACTCGATGGGTATGCAAAAGAAATTGCTATGTTGCGCTCTATTGTAGAGAATCAATAATTAAGCTAAAACGCAGTCTTAGTTATATAATTATTTATATAACTACATTCAGATAAGGTATAGGGAGAGCTGGAAAGGGGGATAAAATGCGTTTTTTACATACTGCTGATTGGCATTTAGGACGTATTTTTTATGGTCAGTATTTAACAGATGACCAAGCTCATGTGTTGGAGAATCAGTTCTTTTCTATTTTGAAAGATGAAAAAATCGACGGCATATTGTTAGCCGGGGACGTATTTGATAGAGCGGTACCTCCTATTGAAGCTATTGAGTTATGGGATTCCATCATTACCCGTCTCGCTATGGATTATAAGGTACCACTCTTTGTGGTAAGTGGTAATCACGATGGAGCTGAACGCCTTGAAGTGGGGCGCTCTATGTTGAGTCAATCAGGAATCCATATTTGGGGATCCCCTCATCATGCATTACAACCCTTTGAATTTGAAGGTGTTGATGGTAAAGTGGCCATTTGCCCTATGCCCTTTAGCGAGCCTCGTCGTATTGGGGATGCATTAGGGTTAGGTTTTGCCACCCCTTCTTTGGAAACTGGTCTCAATCTACATAATTACGATCAAATGTATCAGGCTTGGAGCAATCATTTACGCAATCAAGTGCCAAAGGGGATGCGCAGCATTGCTATTAGTCATGCCTTTGTAATGGGCGGTGATGTAGGTGGCTCTGAGCGTACCTTGTCTATCGGTGGTAGTGAACAAGTAAGTCCACAAGTCTTTAAAGACTTTCACTATACAGCCCTTGGCCATTTGCATGGGCCTCAGCGAATGGGGGCGGACTATATTCGCTATAGCGGATCGCCTTTAAAATATTCCTTTGATGAGCATACGCAGAAGAAATCTTTTACCATCGTTGATATGGATACAAAAGGGCAAGTAGATATTAGCACCATTCCTGTAGAAGCGAAGCGAGATGTAGTTATTTTAGAAGGTTACTTTGAAGACCTCCTAAATAATAAGGAATTACAGGCTAAGCACAAAGACGATTATGTGCAGGCTCGATTGCTTGATACGATGCCTATAATGGATGGGATGGCTAAGCTGCGCCAAGTGTATCATCGATGCATGACTATTGATTTAGTAGGTCGCGTGGCAACTCCTATGGCAGATATGGATGAAGCCGTTTTTAAAGAGTTAAACGAGCGCGAATTATTTAATCAGTTTGCTGAAACCGTGTGGAAAGAACCATTAACAGAGCGTGAACAACAATACATTAACTCTGTATGGAATCGAATTCTAAAGGAGGACTAAATGAAGCCTATATCTTTAACTATAGAAGCCTTTGGTCCGTACCGCGATTCGGTTACCTTGGACTTTAATGAGCTCCAAAACCATTCCATGTTCCTCATCTCTGGTCCTACAGGGGCGGGGAAAACATCCATACTAGATGCGATGGTGTATGCCTTGTATGGTGAGCCTAGTGGAGAGGTGCGCAAAACGGATGCTATCCGTAGTGATTTTGCAGAACCTCAGCATATGACGCGTGTTGATTTTTCCTTTGCTATTGGTGAGGCTCAGTATCGTGTTGAAAGATTGCCAAAACAATTGGTAGCTAAAAAACGTGGTACAGGTATGCGTGAGCAGAATGCTAGTGCTACTGTATACGAAATGAAAGATGGGGAGTGGAAAGTTATTGCTACCTCTGCCGCTGCTATTCGTGATACGATTCAACGAATTATAGGTTTTCGTAAAGATCAATTCTTACAAGTAGTACTTTTGCCACAAGGGGAGTTTAGAAAATTATTAGTAGCCTCCACCAGTGAACGAGAGGAGTTATTACATACACTCTTTAGAACTGAGTTATATCGAAGATTACAGGATGCCCTAAAATCTGCTTATGATGAAGCAAAATTAGGCATTGAAGAAAATATAACAAAACAATCTGCATTACTGCAATCCATTCTGCATGATGAAGAAATCCCTGTACTAACTATTGAGCATGTACGAGAGCTTTTGAAAGATAGAGAACCTCATCGTGAAACGCTTGTTGTTGAACGTGATAAAGCTGTAGCTGTAGTGGACCAGTTCAATGCATTGCGCAATGAGTGGGCCTTATATAATCAGGTACAACAATCTCTTATTAAGGCTACGAACAAATTAGACTTGGTAAAAGAAAGAGAAAAGGAGCGGTCTAGTTTAAATGAAAAGGTTCAGTTCCTCACCGGTTTAACACCAAGCTATGAATTGTATAAACAACTTGGTGATAAACAGGCTGTATTAAAAACTTTGAAAACGGCACTTTCAGATGCAAAAAAAAGTGTAGAGGTTGCAACTCAACATGAGTCTAAATGTACAGAGGATTATGAAGTGCTAGCATCTCACGCTGAAACTATACAAGCTAAGAGGACTGCGTTGGCGCAACTACGACAACAGTCAGAGAAATTTGATGAGTTAGCACTGCTAAATCAGGAATTGACCACATTAAAGAGCAAGTTAGAAACACAAGACCGCGAGAAAAGTGAAGCTAAGTTGCAGGCTCAGCACAAGCTAGTAGCTGATTTAGAGGCTAAGTTAGTTGAAGTGAGAAAACAGTTTCAAGCCAATAGTAAAGCATTAGAGTCTATTCCTCACATCCAAGAGCAGTTGAGCCAGTTGCAACGATATTCTGAATTGTTATCAGAGAAACAAAAGGCTCAAAACGATATTGATGCTAAGGAAGAGTCTTTAGCGACTCTAGATGAATCTGTAAAGAACTCAACGGTACAGCTTGAACGTTTAGAACATCTGATGGCAGAGGGGCGAGCTTTTGAACTGGTTCATTTGGTAGTAGATAATGAGCCATGTCCTGTATGCGGCTCTATAGAGCATCCACAGTTGGCATCCAAGCCAGAGTTATACCCTACCAAAGAGGAAGTAGAAGAGGCACGCGCAGTGCGTGATGGAGCATTACAGAAGCGGGCTAGCGAAATTGGTCAGAAAGAAACGTTATCGATTCGTCTGCATGAGTTAGCTGAGCAAGTTAAAGACCAAGTTTCTAAACTTAAATTACATATTGCTGATTTTTCAGAAGATACTTTTGATTCTACTCAGCAAGACTTGTCATCCCAAATGAATCGACTTACAGCTTTGCGTAAAGACACTGAACAGTTGACCAAAATTATAACTAAAAATGAGCATGACTTGATTGAGGGTAAAGATAAATTAGGGAAATTGGAAATCGGTCATAATGAATTGCTTAATAATTTGCATGACGTAGCAATTCAGATTAGCTCTGTACAGGCTAAGGTAGATGGGTTATCTAAGATATTGCCAACTACAGATCTTGATGCATGGCATAAACAGATCGAATCATTAGAGACTGAAATTAACACATACGATGAGCAGTTGAAGGTTTGTAAATCAAGTCTAGATGCTGCTAAAGAGCAGCTCAACGCTAAACGGGGACGTTTAGAAATCTTATCTGCACAAGTGCAGGAAGAAACAAAAAATCTTGATGGGTTTTACCAAGAATATATAAAATCATTACAATCAATTTCTGTATCTGAAGACGACTTTATAGATGCGCTAGGTGATTATAAGACCTTAGATGCATTTAGAATTGAGCTACATGCATTAGATGAGGCTTTTAGTACAGCTCAAGCTGTATATGATGCGGCTTTGAAACATGCCCAGTCTGTAATAGAACCAAGTAATACGGTTTCTGACGAAGTCTATGATACGGCCGTAGAGAAACGTGATAATTTAGTAGGTTCTCTTGCGGCTTGGGATAAAGAAACAAAACATATTGAAACTACATTAGCATCATTAGAAGAACTGGAAAAGGCTATGGGCGAAGCTCGTGAGGAAATCACTTTCTTAAGCCGTCTTAACGACTTAGCCAATGGCGGTGAACAAGGCTTTAAAAATGTAACCTTTGAACGCTATGTATTGGGAGCTATTTTAGATGAAGTCGTATATGCAGCTAATTTACGGCTTCAAACGATGAGTCGTAGTCGATATTCCTTGGAACGTTCTGACTATACTGGTGGTGGTCGTGGCAAACAAGGCCTTGATTTGGCCGTTATGGATGCTTTCACAGGTCAGTCAAGACCAGCGAACACCTTGTCTGGTGGTGAAACCTTTTTGGCGTCGATGGCTCTTGCCTTAGGTCTTGCGGATGTCATTCAAAGTTATGCAGGTGGTATTCATATGGATACGATGTTCATCGACGAAGGCTTTGGTACACTCGATCCAGACACGTTGGAACTCGCCATGGAAACACTGGTGCAATTGCAATCGTCAGGTCGCCTTATCGGTATGATTTCTCATGTACCTGAATTAAAGACCCGCATACCTGCCCACTTAGAGGTAACACGTGGTGATGATGGTAGTACAGCAAAATTTGTTATTAACTAGCTATAGAATTGCCAAATGTGATACTATTAAAAAAGGAGAATTCCTACAAAAACATACTGGAATTAATTAAGGAGGTCCTATGAAGTTTTCATTTGCTCACAATAATATAAATGTTAAGGATCTTGATAAGAGTTTAGCTTTCTATAAAGAGGCTTTATTACTTGAGGAATCTCGCCGCTTGGAAGATCCAAGTGGTGCTTTCATCCTTGTATATTTAAAAAGTCCATACACAGCGCATGAATTAGAACTTACATGGTTGCGCGACTGGGACCGCCCTTATAATTTGGGAGACAATGAATTCCACTTGGCATTTTATGTAGATGACTATGAAGCAGCTCTTAAAAAACACAAAGAGATGGACGTTGTAGCCTACGAAAATGCTGATATGGGGATTTACTTCATTGCCGATCCAGATGGTTATTGGACAGAAATCATTCCGGCGGGTAAATATTAATGGAATATATGTTAACTCGTTTAGAATGGTTAGTTGGACCAGATAAAATCCAAACCTTAAAGAATACATCTGTGGCTCTCTTTGGTGTCGGTGGTGTAGGCGGTGGAGCTCTTGAGGCTCTAGTACGTGCAGGGGTTGGGCGGATCGTTCTTATCGACGGAGACTCTATAGCACCTAGTAATTTGAACCGCCAAATGATTACAACTCACGACACGATTGGTGAGCGTAAGGTAGAGGTAGCAAAGGCGCGAGCTCTTTCTATTAATCCGGATGTGGTGATAGACACTCATGATATTATGTATACAGAGGAAAGTTACCCTGGATTCATTCAAAGCTTGCACGTTGATTTTGTTATCGATGCTATTGATATGGTAACGGCAAAACTTAATATTATTGAGGTGTGTCAACGTGAAAGCATCCCTGTTATTTCTTGTATGGGCGGCGGTAATCGCTTTTACCCTGAAAAACTTATGATTGCTGATATCAATAAGTCTCATACATGTCCTCTTGCGCGCGTTATGCGTCGGGAGTTAAAAAAACGGGGCATAAAAAAACAATTAGTTTTATTTTCTACAGAAAAACCGACAAAACCACAGTTCCGAGGCGAAGCAACAAGTCCTGGAACATGTAGTTTTGTGCCCCCAGTGGCAGGTTTTATATTAGCAGCCCATGTGCTGCGTACAATTTTGGAGGTACCTGAACAATGAAAAAAGCAAAAATTCATATGGCTGACGGCGGCGATATTGTAATTGAATTATTTGATAAAGAAGCTCCTGGCACAGTACAAAATTTCATTGATTTGATCAATAAAGGTTTCTACAATGGTCTTCGTTTCCACCGTGTAATTCCTGGTTTTGTAGCTCAAGGTGGTTGCCCTAATGGCAATGGTACAGGTGGTCCTGGCTACACAATTAAAGATGAATTAATTGGTAACCCACACAAACACGAACGTGGTACATTGTCTATGGCTCACCGTGGTCCTAATACTGGTGGTAGCCAATTCTTTATCGTATACGAACCACAACCTCATTTGGATGGTGTACATACAGTATTTGGTAAAGTAATCGAAGGTATGGACGTAGTTGATGGTATCCATCAAGGTGCTATCATGGAAACTGTTGAAGTAATCGAAGGTTAATCTCATGAATGATGTATCTATTAAACATCCGGAATGGCTATATATTGATGTAGACGGAAAGACATCATATGGGTATGACCAAGAGTGGTTCACAGATGAGTGGCAACGCCTGTCTGGTTGTGGTCCTACATCGGCATCACAAGTTTTGAGTTATTCGCTATTTAGGGATGGCTTATTAGATTTAGAAACCACATCCGATCAAACGCTTGCTTTAGAACGGATGAACTTAGTTTGGAAATATGTAAAGCCACGCTTTGGTGGTGGTGTTTATAAAACGCAATGGATGGAACGAGGCCTAGTTCGTTTATTAGACGACGAAGGCTTGTCATATGATGTACATATGTTAAATGTGTCTCCTTTCTGTGCTTCTCGTGTAGAGGTAGAGGCAGCAGCTCAGTTTATTCATGATGCATTGGCACAAGATGTGCCTGTGGCGTTTTTGAATCGTCATAAGGGCAAGGAAAAGGCTCTTTATACATGGCATTGGGTTCCAATTCACAAGATTTTTAGGGATGGCGATGATATTCGCTGTGGCATCTTTGATGAAGGTGAAATCCGTGATTTTTCATTAGCGAATTGGATGAAAGATACCATTTTAGGTGGCGGTTTCTGTTATATTAGCCGTAAAGGTTAAGTAATAGAGCAATTAAAGTAATATACATACGCATCGCAATAACCTGCGGTGCGTATTGTAGTATAAAAGTAGGAGGTACTACATGAGTCAATGGATTACAGAGGAACAAACCCCTCATTTACGTCTCAGCGCTGAAGCAGAAGAAGTATTATATTCAGGTGAATCTGAGTTCCAAAAAATTGAAGTATTTAAATCTAAAGAGTATGGTACAATGCTCGCATTAGATGGCGTATTCCAAACATCTGAACGTGAAGAGTTCATCTACCATGAAATGATGAGTCATGTTCCATTATTCTTACATCCAAATCCTGAACGAGTACTGATCATTGGTGGCGGTGATGGTGGCGTAGCTAGAGAATGTGTACGTCACGACTGTGTAAAAGAAGTAACAATGGTTGAAATCGATGGCAAGGTAGTAGAGTTGGCAAAACAATATTTACCAACTATTGCTAAAGCTATGATTGAAAACCACCCTAAATTGACTGTAAAAATTGGTGATGGCATTGGTTTCATGGCAGAAGCAGAAGATTACTATGATGTAATTATAGTAGACTGCTCTGATCCAATCGGTCCTGGTGAAGGTTTGTTTACTGAAGAGTTCTATAAGAATACATTAAAAGCTCTTAAAAAAGATGGCTTATTTGTACAACAAACAGAATCTCCTATGTTGCATCAACCGCTTGTTGAAAAAGTGTTTGGTTACGTAAATAATCACTTCCCAATTGCACGTTTGTATACTGCATTTATTCCGATTTATCCTGCAGGTATGCATTGCTTCACATTGGGTTCCAAAACATTTGACCCATTAACATGGACACCAAATCGTGAACAAAACTTTGAAACTAAGTACTATAATGCTGAAATTCAAAAAGCTGCATTTGCTTTGCCAAATTTTGTAAAAAACTATTTGCCAACTAAGTAAATAATATGTATAATAGGGGAGCACCATTCGTAAGGTATAACTTATGAATGTGCTTCCTTATTTTTCTGAGGAGAAAGAGTTTATATTAGGGATAACACACTTTTTCATTTTATTTGTAAAAGTTAAATGAAATTGAGAAAAAGGTGTTGACACAAATCTCTAGAACAGATATAATTCTCTTTGTTACGAAGACAACGTCTTCGATACCTACAAGGTGGTGGGTATGGTGAAGCGGTTAACACGGCGGATTGTGGCTCCGTTACGCGTGGGTTCGATCCCCACTACTCACCCCATATCCCAGCCACCCCTGCCAACATGACTCACTAGCTCAGTTGGCAGAGCACCTGACTTTTAATCAGGGTGTCCCGCGTTCGAGTCGCGGGTGAGTCACCAAATTAAAACTCACAAACTTCGGTTTGTGAGTTTTCTATCTCTATTTCTAGAGAATTTGGTTATGATTGTATGTATAAAATCAGTTGAAAATAAATTGAAAAAATCTTTGAAAAAAGAGGTTGACGATTTAAGACTTCGCTGATATACTTATACAAGTCGTTAGGGCAACAACCTAACGTAACAGATCTTTGAAAACTGAACAATGATAGGTAATCAATCAGTACGATTGAACATATGCCAGAGTGCGGGTTTTGACAAAGTCAAAACCAACCATAATTCAAAGTTACTTAAATGTAACGACAACAAATAATGAGCTATTC